>CALKTZ010000215.1 GCA_937997355.1 uncultured Planctomycetales bacterium
TCACCAGAAAGGTCAATCTCTTACACCGCTCTAAGACCCTGAACTCACTGCCTTGCTAAGGAGGGACGTGTTCCTGTGTTCAATCGAGCATAGTAGTGCGGAAAGGGGGGACAGACGCGCCGCGTACCGGCGAGCCGGTTGCCATTTCCGCTCCGGCTCGACGATGTTGACACCCTCGCGAAACACGGAGATCCGATCGGGCCAAAACCGGCTCGGCTCAATCGAAGAGTCGGTTTTGCGGATCGAGATAGGGGATCTCGAATTTCGGTTCCGGCTCGGGGAGGCCGAGGTGGTGGTATCCGGCCGCGGTGACCTGGCGTCCGCGAGGCGATCGGATGATGAACTCCCGGCGCAGTAGGTAATGCTCGACTTCATCCCGGAGGGTATCGACCGAGACGCTCATGGTCGCGGCGAGCGCCTCGACCCCCGTGGGGCCGCCGCTGAAGACCCGAATCAGGGTTTCCAGGTAGCGGCGGTCCTGCTTGTCGAGCCCTTCGCGGTCGATTTCCTGCATGTCGAGGGCGGCCTCGGCGACATGGAGCGTGATCTGTCCGTTGGCCCGTGCCAGGGCGTAATCGCGGACCCAGCGGAGCCGGGCGTTGGCGATTCGCGGCGTCCCTCGGCTTCGCCCCGCCAGCTCGCGCGCGGCCTCGGGCGTGATGGTCGTGCGTAACTTGGCCGCGTTGACCTCGATGATGTGGGTGAGCTCGTCGAGGTCGTAGAATTCGAGGTGCTCGTGCATGTGGAACCGCTCGCGGAGCGGTCCGGAGAGCATCCCGCTGCGGGTGGTCGCGCCGATGATCGTGAACTTCTTCAGCGGAAGGTTGATGGTCCTCGCCGACATCCCCTCGCCGAGGACGACATCGACCCGGAAATCCTCCATGACCGGATAGATGAATTCCTCGACGGCCTTCGGGAGCCGGTGGATTTCATCGATGAAGAGGATGGAGCCCTCGGACGCGTTGGTCAGGTAGGGCATGACGTCCATCTTCTTGTCGAGCGCCGCCCCGCTCGTCATGTTCAGCTCGACCCCGAGCTCGTTGTGCAAGACGGTCGCGAGGGTCGTCTTCCCCAGGCCGGGGGGGCCGTCGAACAGGATGTGCGGCAGCGCCTCGCCCCGCTTCTTGGCCGCCTCGACGGCGATGGCCAGCCGGTCGATCACCGATCGCTGGCCGACGACCTGTTCGAGCCGCTCGGGGCGGAGCTTTTCATCCAGCATGCTCTCCGAGATCGGCGCGCCCCGACGCTCGGACGGCTGGGCCTTGGGCTCGTCCCCGTCGGAAGAACGATCTCCCAGGATGATCGGCTCTCTCATGGGGCTCTCCTGCGCTTCGGCCTTTCGAGCCGGGCTCGATTGGCGGGGCTCAATGATCCTTCTGATAGATCGCTTCAATCATATCGGCGACCGACCGGTACTTTTTCTTGCTTTTCAGGGCTTCGTCGATCGCTTGCCGGGCCTGGCTCTCGCTGTGGCCGACGGACATCAGGGCCGCGAACGTGTCGCGAATGACGTCGGGTTCCGCATTTTCCGACTCCCCGTTGACCGGGCCGGAAGCCGCCGGGTCGGAGGAGATGATCAGGGCGAATTTGCCGACCTTGCGCCGCAGCTTGGCCACGATCCGCTCGGCGGTTGCCTCGCCGATCCCCGGGAACGTGGCCAGGAGCTTCAATTCCTGGTCCTGGATCATCCTCGCAAGCTCGCGCACCGGCCGGACCATCGCCCGCAAGGCTTTCCGGGTGCCCACCCCGTCGACCGAGCAGAAGATGTCGAAGAACTCGCGGTCGATCGGCGAGAGGAAGCCCACCAGCCTGGGGATCATCTTGCCGATCCCCGCCGTCCCTTCGATGTAGAAGATCGTATCCAGGACGATCACTTCCCCCACCTTGGATTGGACCTGGCGCCGGGTGTGCTCCGGGATCAATACCTCGATCTGGAACGGATTGACGCCGAGCGTCAGCGTCTCCTCACCCACCGCGACGAGGACCCCTTTGACCTGAGAGATCACCGGCTTCCAATCCTTTCACGCCCTGCGTTGTCTGATATTTTGTTCAGGTATCTTAGCTTGTCGATTCGCGAAATTCAACCGGAAGTGTTGAGTTCGCGGCCTACTTTTCGCAATGTTAATATCTCTTCGGCCGAAATTGCTTCCTCGTCCCCGAGTTGCGATCGACCTCGTGAAAATTCCGAGCGCCCTCCAGTTCTGGCTAAGGTTCCGGACGCCCCCCCTGGCGCTCCAGAATGTGCGTCATGGCCGGTCGAAGACGGCCATCGCCATCGCCGGGATCGGCTTCGCGGTGGTGATGGTGATCCTCCAGCTCGGGTTTCTGGAGGCGGTGAAGATCGCGGCTTCGGTCAATTACGATCAGCTCGATTTCGACCTGGCCCTGGTCTCGCCGCAATTCGAGCAATTTTACGACCCGGGGACGATCCCGCTGCGCCGCCTGATCGAGGTGGAAGGGCTCTCGACGGTCGAGGCCGCGCGGCCGCTCCACGCCAGGATGAATGTCTGGCGTTGCCCTCCCTATCCGCTGGATGGGAATTGGGATCGCCTGGAGGAAGAATCCAGCAAGCTCGACGCCATCAGCCGGTGGTGGCTGGGGTCGAAACGCCCCCGGCCGCTCCAGCGCCGGGAATTGCTGGTCCTGGGGATCGATCTCGACAAGAATCCGTTTCGCGAGCCGATCCGATCCGAGATCGAATCGAACCGGGCGAACCTGAAGCTCGATGGCCGGGTCCTCCTGAGCAACGAATCGAACCTGGATTTCGGCTGGTCGCTCCGCGAGAAATTCCACGGCTGGGAGCTTGGCCCGCTCCATGTGGACGTCGCGGGCGGATTCAGCCTCCCTCGGAGCTTCGGGGCCGACGCGGCGGTCCTCTGTGATGACTTCCAGTTCGCGAAGGCGTTCGGCCTCATGCCCCGATCGGATGTCGAGTTCGGCCTCGTGAAAGTGCGCCCCGGGACATTGGACCAGACGGCCGAACGGATCAAGGCGATGCTGCCCGCCGATGTCCGGGTCCTCACCCGCGACGAGATCTATCACATCGAGGCCGATTACTGGGTGAACCAGACGGCGACGGGGCGGATCTTTGCCTTCGGGGTTTTCGTGGGGATGATCGTCGCCGCCGTCGTGGTTTACCAGGTGCTGTCGAACGATGTTCGGCGCCGGCTCCCGGAATACGCGACGCTGAAGGCCATGGGCTACACCGACCGGTTCCTCGGTCGAACGATTCTGACGCAAGGGTTAATCTATTCGCTGTCCGCCTATATCCCGGCCGTGATCGCGAGTTTCTTCCTGTATCGGGGGACGGAGCGACTCGCGAATATCCCCATGCGGCTCACCCTCCCCAATCTCGGCATCGTGCTGGCGCTGACTGTCGGGTTCGGCTTCGTGTCCGGCCTCCTGGCCCTCCGCAGGCTCCGCTCGGCCGACCCCGCCGAGCTTTATTAATTAACTTTACTAATGAATTATTGGTGCGAGGCTGGCCTTGAGTGGAGTGAGTAAGTTGTGAATTCATCATTAGTTACGGCGATCTTGCTGATCGCGCACGGCAGCCGCAAGGAGGAGGCCAATCAGGAGCTTCGCGACCTGGCCGAGCGGCTCCGTGTCGGCCGGCAAGGGGCGATCGTGGAGCCTTGCTTCCTGGAACTGGCCGGGCCCGACATCCCGGCGGGGGGCCGGGCCTGTGTCCGTCAGGGGGCGAAGCGTGTCCTGATGATCCCCTATTTCCTCTCGGCCGGGGTTCATCTTCAGGACGACCTGAAGGGAGCTCGCGACGAGCTTCGCGAGGCATTCCCAGATGTCGAGTTTCGACTCGGGTCGGCCCTCGGCCCCCATCCCCTCCTGGATCAACTCGTCGAAGCCCGGATCGGGGAGCTTGACCGAGCCGAGAATGATCGGAGTTGATCCGGGATCATGGATGAGATTTTGAGTTAGGGCTCAGGCGAGGATCTCGCGGAGCACGCGGGCGGGGCGGCCGTCGGTGATCCGTTGCTCTCGGCCGTTGGCGCGATAGACGAGATGCTCGTGGTCGAGGCCGAGCAGGTGGAAGACGGTCGCCTGGAAATCGTTGGGGGTGACGACGTTCTTGGCGGCCCGGTGCCCCACCTCGTCGGTCTCGCCGTAGGTCATCCCCCCCTTGATGCCGCCGCCGGCCATCCAGATGGAGAATCCCTGGCCGTTGTGGTCGCGTCCCGCGTTGGCGTTCAACTCTCCCTCGCTCACCGGGAGCCTGCCAATTTCTCCCCCCCAGTGGACCAGGGTGGTGTCGAGGAGCCCTCGTTGCTTGAGGTCCTGCACCAGCGCGGCGGCGGGGCGATCGGTCCGGAGGCAGATTGCGGGGAGGCCCGACCGGATCGACTGGTGATTGTCCCAGGGCTGGCCGCCGAGGAAGAGCTGGACGAACCGGACCCCTCGCTCGACGAGCCTGCGGGCGATGAGGCAGCGGGTGCCGTATTCGCGCGTCTCATCCCGGTCGAGGCCGTAGAGCCGCTTGATGTACTCGGGCTCGGAGGAGATATCGAGCGCCTCGCGGGCGGCAACCTGCATGGAGGCGGCCAGCTCGTAGCTCTGGATGCGGGTTTCGAGGTCGCTCTCGCTGGGGTGCTGGGCCAGGTGCCGCCGGTTGAGCCGATCGAGGAAGGCCAGGTTCTTAGCCTGCTGCGCCCCCTTCAGGTGGGGAGGGGGATCGAGGTTCAGAATCCTCGGCTCCTGGGCCCGGAGGACCGTCCCTTGATAGAGGGAGGGCATGAAGCCGTTCGACCAGTTGTGGGTGCCGTCGACGGGATGCCCGGCCGGGTCGGAGAGGACCATGTAGGCCGGCAGCTCGCGCGACTCGCTGCCGAGGGCGTAGACGACCCAGCTCCCCATGGTCGGCCGGCCGGTGATGCCGGCGAGCCCGCCGTGGAAATAGCGGATCGAGACCTCATGCCCGTTGTGACCGGTGTGCATCGATCGGATGACGCAGGCGTCGTCGACGATCTTGGCGAACTCGGGGAGCAGCTCGGAAACCTCGGTCCCGCACTGGCCGTGCCTGGCGAACTTCCAGGGGGAGCCGAAGAGCTTCTTGCTGGCTCGGTTGACGAAGCTGAACGTCACCTCTCCCGAATAGTCCTTGCCGCTGAATTTGGTCAGCTCGGCCTTGGGGTCGAGCAAATCGACGTGCGACGGCCCGCCGTGCATGAACAGCGAGATCATCGCCTTGGCCTTGGGGGCGAACGCCGGGGGCCTCGGCTTCAGGTCGAGCGGAAAGTTCTCTTCCGGCTTCTTGGGGGTGGCGGCGAGCAGGCCGTCGGCTTTCAGGAGATGCGCCAGCGCGAACGAGCCGACGCCGAACGCCGAATTCGCCAG
>CALKTZ010000216.1 GCA_937997355.1 uncultured Planctomycetales bacterium
AAGTGCCGAAGTCGAACGACTTGATGACGTCCTCCACCTGCTTGCGGAAGTCGACGTGAGGATCCTGGGTGGTCATGGCGGTCAGGGCGAAGCTCTGGTTCCGCTCGAAGATCACGAGGTAGTAGTCGAAGTAGATCCGCTTGGCGTTGGGGTCATCGGACGGGATGAGGGCGGCCTCGATCCGGTAGACCTTGCGCTTCAGCGGGGCCCACTCGGCTTCCGGGAGCCATCCCTTGGGTCCGGCCAGGACCGTTTCCTTCTTCTTCTTCCATTCCTGTTCGAGCTGCCGGTGGTGATAATCGGGGTCGAGGAGCTGCCTGTCCTTGATCGGGTCCTTGGTGGGGAGCTGGTAGTCGATCGCGATCAGGTCGGTCCCGGCCGGTCGCTGGTCGAAGAGGGCGATCTGGTCGGGATTGATCAGCCCGTTCGGCGGCACCCGGAGATATTGCGGGTGGAGGAAGTGGAACCGGCCTTCCGGGTCGTCGTAGACCGGCCAGGAGGTGATCGACGCGGGATCGGGCTCGATCGTCGGCACGATGATCGCCTCGGAGGCGGGGGGCTGGGGCCGACGCCCCGCGACCACCTCTCGGACGATCGACTGCTTGAGCCGTCCGTCGCCGTCGGGGAGCGGGGCGGCCCAGGCCAGGGCCATGCGGACCTCGTCGATGCTGCCGTGGGCCTCGACCTCCCCCGGAGTCCCGGAGCCGCCGGCAGCCCCCCCCGTCGCGGGGGGCGCCGGATCGCGCTTCGGCGAGTTCTTGGGATCGAAGCTGAACATCAGCCGCGCGTTCACGGCGGTCTCGACGAAATTCACCGCCACGTGCCCCGTCACCGCGATGACCGCCGTGCTGGTGCTCCCTGCCCCCTTGCGAATTTCCTTGAGGCTCGCCGTCAGCTCGTATTCGTCATCCTGGGGGACGATGCCGAGCAATGCCCGCACGGCGCTCCGGGGGACCCGCCAGGTGTCGCCGATCCGCTTGGCCGTGGTGGGGAGGATCGTGACGAGCTGCGGGAAGTAAATCTGCGAGGCGATCGCGCCGCTTTCCGCCTCTCGGATCGAGCGATCCCGGGTCAGGCTGAAGATCTGGGGGGGCTGGTTCGTCGGCAGCCGATACCAGACCGTGAGCTTCTCCAGCATGGGGATCTTGAGCCGCTGGAACTCCTGGGCCGGCTGCACCCGGAAGGCTTCATATCGGCGGACGGTGTCGGTCACCCCATTGTTGTTGGTGATCTTCGCGGGCCGCTCGCTGTAGATGACCTGGTAGACACGCTCGTCCCGCATCGGTGTCCCTTGCGGCTGCTCGCGCGCCATCTTGATGGTTTCGCGGGTGGCCACCTGATACTGGGTGAGCACTTCGGGAGTGGCCGGGTTGGCGGAGAGGGCGTACTTCTCGATCAGCCGATACCGGGTGCTCAGCGCGTCGTTGCTCGACGCCGCCCCGGCCGTTGCCGGGCCGTTCGGGGCGGCGGGGGCCGCCACCTGCGGGGCCTGGGCCTGGGTTTCGGCCCCGCCCTGAGCGAGCGCCCTCGGCATACCGATTGTTGCCGCCCCGATCCCGACGAGGCTCAGGATCAGGCAAGCCCTTCGGAAGCTCGCCGCGGCTTCGGTCGCTCGCCCATTCGCCCGCTTCATCCTCATGATCCACCGCCTCGATCTCGATGCCGCTCGGCTCGGCCCGACCCACTCTGCCCCGTCTTGTCCGGTCCCGCACTCTTCTCTAGTACTCTACTCTAGGACCTTTGCCCCGCGCGTGCCGCGACCGCCCGTTCCAAGTTCAGAACTATCAGAAACTTGAATGATTCGCAATTGGTGCAAGCCGGGTGCGCCTCGGGTTCGCGGCCCGATCGAGCGTCCTTCGGGGCCTCCGGGCCGAGAGTCCGGGAGGGATCGATTTTCATGAAATCAGTGGCGAGCCGCGTTCGACTCCAAGTATCCTTTGGCAAACATGATTCACTGATATCATGCCATGGTCGGTGCCGAACGGCCTGACCAGCTTTCCTTCACGGACGACGTTCCTTCCAGAACAGGAATCCGAGATGTCCGTCAATCCCTATGATCCGCCCCTGATCGACGAGTCGATGCTCAACCCGTACGAGGCGCCGAAGGCCGAGATCGGCACCTACGGCCGCCTGATCAGGCATGAACTGGAAGGGCTCGCGAGCGGGCAGCGGATCATCATCTACGCGATCCTGATCCATTTCCTCTGTTTCGTCGCTTATATGGTCTGTATCGGAGTCGCCAGTGTGACGATGGAGCCGGGGGATGACATGCCGAACGTCGCCGTCTTGGCCGTGGGGCTGTTCTCGCTGGTCGGGATGCTGGCGGCGTTCGTGGTCGGCCTGGTCGGCTTCTTCAAGATGGCGGCCGGCCTGGACATTCACGTCATCATCCGGGTGCTCCTGGTCTTCCTGATGATCGTACCGCTCCTGGGGCTCATCATCTTGTTGGTCATGAACTCGATGGCCACCAGGCAGTTGCGTGAAGCGGGCTACCACGTCGGGCTCATGGGCGCCAAAAAAATGCCGGGGACGACCTGAGCGCCCCTTCCGCGTACATTGCATTTCCTTCGGCACCCAACGGCTCTCCTTCCAGTCCAGGATTTCCGAGATGTCGGTCAACCCCTATGATCCGCCGGCCAACCCGTACGAGGCGCCGAAGGCCGAACTCGGTGTTCCGGTCAACGGTCCGGATCTCGATCGATTAGCAAGCGGCCAATGGCTCATTAATCAGGCAATTCTTATTAATGTTCTTTACTGGTGTCTTGCAATTGCTGTTTCCAGGATGCCGAATCGGCCAGGCGGCCCGTCGATCGCATTTTTAATATACACGTTGTCAATGATGATTATTTTGTTGATGTCGACAGCGGGGGGGGTGTAGGGTATCTGAGGATATGCGGTTCCCTGGGTATGGCGATTGTTTATCGGATACTGCTGTTCCCCTTCATGATTATCCCCGGGGTGAATCTTCCCGCCCTGTTTTTTATGAACATGCGCGCCACCAAGCGGCTGCGCGCGGCGGGTTATCAGGTCGGCTTGCTGGGAGCAAAAAGAGGGCCGGGGATGGTTTGACCGGCCCTCGCCTCTTCAGTCTCACCTGTCCTTGGTTTCTAGCCACTGGAGCGAGCCGATGATCGAGAGGTCCTGCTCGCCGAACGCCTTGGCCTGTTCCGGGGTGAGTGCGAACGTCGCGAGGAGCTGGTCCCCGGCCGGGCCGGCGATCAGATAATAGAACCAGAGGAGTTCCACCTCCCCTTCCCGGCCCCGCACGCCGACCCGGTATCGGAAGTTGCCGGCGGGGTCGCCGTCGACTTCCCCCATCCCCAGGTAGTCGATGAATCGCTTGCCGAGGGCGCGGCGGATGTCGTCGCGGAACTGGCCGGGGTCCTGGTGCTTCCCCTTGCCGGCGTTCGGGCCGACGGTCAGGTTGCACTGGCCGACCACCTTCCCCTTCTCGACCCGCTTGAGCACCACCACGCGCGGGTCGTCCCAGGTGGTGTGCCAGCTCCGGTCGTGGAGGAAGCTCGCCTTGCCATCGGGGGAAGTCTGCTTGAGCAGGAGCCGCTCGGGGCCGATCTTCGCGTCGATCGCGTCGTCCTTGAGCTCGGCCGGGGTTTCCGCGACCCGTCGCAGCAGGGTGATGGTGCTCTTGACCTCCAGGCCGACCTCGACCGGCCCCGGCTTGCGGGTTTCGGTCCGGTTCAATTCCAGCCGTTCCACCCAGCCGTCGCGGCGGTTGAAGGTGAGATTGCCGTCGCAGGTGATCGTCCCCGCCCCCCCCAGCACCGAGCCCTCGATCTTCCCCCGGATCTTGATCCGCGCGACGTCGTCGTCGAGCGATTCCAGCGCCGCTTCGAGCGTGTTGGCCGTGATCGCGTCGTAGCCCGAGAGGGACCGCGCGGCGGCATCCCCCGGCTTCCATCGAGAGCCGGCCGCCACCGGATCGGTCGGCAGCAGGTCGGCCATCATCAAGGAGTCGGCCGGCCCCTGCACCAGCTCCAGCTCGGAACGGAGGAGCGGCCCCCCGGGGCTCGCCACCACCACGCCGACCCCCGGGTCATCGGGGGTCCACCCCGCCACCAGGAGCGAGACCTCGGGGCGCAGCACCGCCGCCGACCGTCGGACCTCCCCGTTGATCGCCGACGCCGCCTGCTGGACCAGCCGGAGCGATCGCCTGGCGCGGCCTCGCCCCCCCTTCTGCGACGGGGCCGGCTCGACCTCCACGACTCTTTCCGTGAAGATCAGGCGAGACTTCACGTCGAGATCCAGTGGCTTCGGCAGCTTGGCCCCCTCCTGAACCTGGTCGGGGGGCAATTCCTGCTGGAACAACCCCTCCGCCTTCATCTCGATCTGGACCCGGGCCGAGGCCCCCACCGTCGCCACTTCCCGGAGCGTCACCCCGTCCGGCGTCGAAACCTTCCTCCCCTTCGTGTCCTGCCCGTCCGCAACGCCCAGGAAAGAAAGCGAAATCAGAACCAGCAATGGCCCGGTCAGGCCGGAAACCCCCATCACGCCGGTCCGTCGCGGTTCTGATTTGCCCATGTTCGCCAAGCGTGCCATCCCTTGCTCCTTATCACTTGAGCGTTTGAGGACCATTCTGGCTTCGCGCCGATCATGTCCGCTCCGATTCCGGGCGTGAAGACGAAGATTGCCAATCGTCGAGAATTTACCTTCCTTATATTTCCTAAAATTCCCATGTTTAGAAAAGAGCCATCCTGAATAGTTCCCGGTATGGCGGCAATTTCTCGGATGCATTTCCAATTTCCGAGGGGGGTGGGCGATTAACTTTGAAGAAGGGGATGGTTTGATTCCGAGGATTGTCCCGGTTTTCGTGAATCCCGTGTCGTCTTGGCAGGTACGGAATGGCAACAGGTTCACGATTTGGCAGCGAGTGATTCGCTCATACTCGGTTGAAAAATCAGCACCGAGGCCCAAAATCTACTGAACAATCGGACAAATTGAAACGTTTGTTTAAAACAGACGTTCGCATGATCCCCAAGCGATCGCACGACTTTGGTCGAGCTGAGGGGGGGGCAAGCGTCCAGGCGGAAGGATCGAGCCCTCTGAATTTCAGGAGTGGCATGGTTTCTGCTACACAGGGGAGGAGCAATCGGCGTGCTAAGTTGAATGTTGGATGAAGGGTTGCGGCAAGGATTTACGCGAGTGCTGCTGGAAGCGTGGTTTGGATCGAGAGATGAGTGATTTCATCATGCGGAATGCCGGGTTGCTCGGGGAATTCGAGGAGAGCCGGCATAATTGAGCGATGGTTGAACCGGAAATGCTGTTTTGAAGAAATGTTTGACGCTTTTCGACAGGGCTTGCTCGTCGCAGGGAACTTTCCAGTCTCGTGAGACGTATCAAAGAGTTCAGGGCGGGGCGAAGAGAGCCGACGACCCTGCAGGCTCGCGAA
>CALKTZ010000217.1 GCA_937997355.1 uncultured Planctomycetales bacterium
ATTGTAGTCGAGATGGGACGCGGCGCGAATCGGAGGAATCGGGCCGATGAATGCCCATCGTTATCCGCTTACCAGATTTGAAGTTGCAATTCGAGCTCGTAGCCGAATTGCTGCCAGACGCGCTGACGCGCCTGATCGATCAGATGGAGGACATCGGAAGATTTGGCACCCGGATGGGCGACGATGAAATTCGCGTGCCGGTCCGAAATTTCAGCTCCACCAAATGTGGTCCCCTTCAGTCCCGCCTGGTCGATCAGGGCTCCCGCCGAGATTTCGCTGGACGGATTCTTGAAGATGCAGCCCGAGGATTGATGGCCATAAGGCTGATTCTCTTTCTTGACGATCCAGATCCGCCGCATCCGCCGGACGACCGATTCCGGATCTTCTGGAGCCAATTCGAACTCGGCCGACAGGATCACCGGCTCGTCGAGGTTGGACTCGCGATCGGCAAAGCTGAGATCATCACGCTCGCGGACCTGAACTTCATTATTCGAATCGATGACCGTGGCCCGGCGGACGAATTGCCCGATGGCACCTTGTCGCCCTCCCGCGTTCCCTCGAAGGGCGCCCCCCACGGTCCCCGGAATCCCGGTCAACACTTCAAGCCCGCCGAGTCCGGCTCGGGCGGATTGCGAAATCAAGGAGGTCAGGGGGACGGCACCTCCCGCCTCGACTCGATTCTCACGCACAGAGAGATCGGAAAAATAGGGGCTCTCCAGGTGGAGGACCAGGGCACGCACCCCTTCGTCCTGGACGAGAATGTTGGATCCGCCCCCCAGAATCTTGACCGGGATGTCTTCGTCACGACTTCGCTTCAAGAGCGCGATCAGCTCTTCGAGGGTTCGCGGCCTGGCGAAATAGGCGACGGGACCGCCGAGGCGAAACCAGATCAAGGGAGCGAGCGGCACCTCGGGCCGGACGACCTCGCGAAAATCGTCGAATGCGTGCATCGGCAATGGTTCCCACCTCGCCGCCCTCGTCCATTCCGACCGCGCCGCCTCTTGGCGCCCTTCGGACGGAGACGAGCCGGATTTCCGCGAACGGATGAGATCGTTCAGGAATTCGGAACGACCCCTTTGGAAGATCGGGCTTCTTGACCCCCTGAGGGCGAAATGGTAGCCGCTCCGACTTCCGGCGTCAAGCGAAGCACCGCCGTCCTCATTCCGCATCTCTTCCGGACATCAGCACTTCGATACGGTTACTTGGCCGACGTGGGCCCCCGCAATGTCTGAGAACCATCGAGCCACCAACGTCCGAAGTTGTCGACCTTCCAGAATGTACGGAGATCCATGTATTGTTTCAGTTGTCCCGTCAACTCCTCGTCGGTCGTGATCTCTCGCCTGCTCAACTCGTTTTTCGCACCCAGCCTCAGCGTGATTTCGGCGGAATGGTCCGCGGAATCTTCCGATTTGACCGTGACCTTGTAACCCATTTCCTTCTCGGAAACGCGCTTTCGCAGTTCGTCCAGGTTCGGACGCATGAATCCATACCATTCGAAGAGGTCGATCCCGGTATCGCCGTACGCGAAGGTGTTGAATTTGGGCAAGTCGTCGTTGAGGATGGCCTCGGAGACCTCGGAGCCTCGACCCGCCAGGGTGTTCGGCTTGAAGTTGTCGTACATCAGATAGAGAACCACGACCGCCACCGAGCCGATCGCTACTTTCGCGATCAGCTTCAGTACCCGGGTGATCTTTGAAATCCAGAGGTCGACGAGCAAACCCGGATCATTCTGGATTGCATCCTCGTTGGTCGACTTCTCACTCCCCGGAGGGGGCGGGGGATCGCCCGCGATGGCGATCCCCTCCGAGTTCATGTGGAACGGCTCCTGGCATTTCTTGCAGAGTAGCCGAACGTTGACCAACGTCTTCGGAACTCGTCCGTGAACGGTGCAGCTCGGGCAATTCATATTGATCATTATCATGACAATGACCCCCCGATTGACACGGACACAGCGGCCCGATTGCACTCATTTTCGCTCGACTACTTTTTAGTTTAACGCTGTTTCAAACCTTTCGCATGATGGCACAGTCGATCATTTTTTTCCGACGCGATGAATCAGAGCATTCGGACGTTTGAAGGGCACCATTTCCGGCGAATTTTAAGATGACTTGCAATGACCGATTCGACAATCAACCCTGATCGCCAGGTTCACACGCTAATCATACACCCTTGCGCATCAGAGTGCCGGACGCCTGGGCCGAATGAAGTATCCAAGGACAAAAACGGCGATGCCGGCC
>CALKTZ010000218.1 GCA_937997355.1 uncultured Planctomycetales bacterium
ATCTTGTTGCCCGCGGCCATCTTCCTGTTTGCCGTCTTTTCGTTGGGGCTGGGATTGATCGTCGCGACGGCGAACACGTTCTTCCGCGATTGCGGACATCTCGTCTCGGTTTTCCTTCAGGCGTGGTATTTCGCAAGCCCGATCCTTTATCACGCGTCCGACTTCAATCGTAATACGCAATGGCTGCTGCGGCTGAATCCGGCTTCCTACTTCATCGAGCTCTTCCACGAGATCATCTACCAGGGGGCGTTTCCCGCGATCTCTTCCTGGCTGATTGCGTCGGCGATCGCGCTGGTGAGCTTGACCATCGGATATGTGACGTTCAAATCCCATGAAGACAAGATGGTTTTCCGCCTCTGATGCCGGCCGGAACTGGCGGCGCCGGGTTTCCCGCCCCTTCGCCGACAACACTCGCTGGTTTCACGACAGCAATCGATCCGCACAGGCAATCGACGCTCCGGCCTCAACCGAGGCTCCGCTGGGCGAGGATGGAAAATCCCTGCCGATCATGGAGCTCGAAGATGTCTCGCTTCGATTCGTCAATTACGCCGATAAACAGCATTCGATCAAGCGCGCGATGCTGGATCTCGTGCTGCGCCGTGACAACCCGGCTCCCGTGAACGATTTCTGGGCCCTCCGGAATGTCTCGTTCAAGATCGAGCGAGGGGAGCGGATCGGCATCGTCGGCAACAACGGGGCCGGCAAGAGCACGCTCCTTCGAATGCTCGCGCGGATTTATCCCAGCACTTCCGGCAGGATCTCGGTGCGTGGGAACGTGGCGCCCCTGATCGAGATGGGGGCCGGATTCAATCCCGAGCTCTCGGGCGCCGACAACATCCTGCTCAATGGCGCACTGCTCGGTTTCGGCCGGCGTGAGATGCTCGCGAAGGTCGATGGGATCCACGCATTCACCGGCCTGAGAGACTTCGCGGACCTCCCCCTCAAATATTATTCGAGCGGGATGTACATGAGGCTGGCATTCGCCATCGCCACCGAGATCGAACCCGATATCCTGCTCGTCGACGAGTCGCTGGGCGTGGGTGACGCGACCTTCCGCAACAAGGCCAAGGCGCGAATCCTCGGCCTCCTCGACAAGGCGAATGCCGTCATCCTGGTGTCGCACGATATGGACACCTTGCGACAGCTCAGCACGCGCGGACTTTGGATGGAGAAAGGGCGGCTGATCGACGACGGCCCGATTGACGACGTGATCGACCGCTATCTGGAAAAGCTTCGTCTCGACGGGGGAACTCCCGCCTGAATCGCGTTATCGACTCCGGCTCGATTTTTCCGATTTTGAGGATTCTCGGGATTCATTGAAGAGATCGGAATGAAACGTCGATAGGAATTGTGAGGGGATGCGCCCTGGTCTTCGGCGGCAACTGATCGTGCCGCGAACCGATGATTCAGGCGCGGGCTTCCCTCAGGCCTGCCCGGACTGCCGAGGATGCGCACCGAGGGTTATGCGGGCCGATCAGTGAGACGTCTCCTCCTCGGATCGAGGGAGTGATCCTGATATGCCTTTGGCTCACATGGCCGCGGTCGTTTCGGTTTTGATCGGGTGGTCGGACATCGCGATTCAGCCCAGCAAGGGGGATCGGGGAATGTCCGCCTTTCAGCGGAGCATCGGCGGCCCCGATCGCGCCAGCGAACGGACGCTCGACACCCTGAAGCGGCATGACCTCCAGCGCGAATATCGCAAGGACCCGTCCCACGCCATCATGCGATTGGAACGCCGCGCCCAGGAGTTGGCCCGGTCGGGGGGCCTAGACGCCGAGATCGTCTACGCGCTGGCGGAATTGTCGCTCGTCGAGGGACGACGGCTCGACCGTTGGAGACGCACCGCGACGATCGACCCCTACATCGACGCGGTTTCCTACGCGCACGACTATCTCTTCGACCCCGAGCTCGTGGAAGGCCGCGGCCCCTCCGACCCCCGCTTCCGCCTGGCCTGCGAGATTTACAAGGCCGCACTCGAACGCATCCT
Source organism: uncultured Planctomycetales bacterium (assembly GCA_937997355.1). GTDB lineage: Bacteria > Planctomycetota > Planctomycetia > Isosphaerales > Isosphaeraceae > CALKTZ01. The sequence goes on from CALKTZ010000218.1 coordinate 1,988, forward strand.
CCGCGAAGTCCAGGCGAGCAAGGACGGACGGATCGAGCCGGACGCGACCGTCCACCTCAAGGTCAACGGCAAGGAACAAACCTTCGACGTCGTCCTCAAGGACTCCCCCTGGAAGGCGACCGACGTTCACAAGATCCTCCTCGCATCCGACTACGAAATCACCGGGCTCAATACCCCCGTCTACCGTTACGGTGTCGGCGTCCCGTTGATCGGCATCCGGATTACCGAAACCAAGCAGGGAGAGGCCCTCAAGCCGGAGGAGCGATTCTATCCCCCCGAGATGGCCTTCCCCCTC
>CALKTZ010000219.1 GCA_937997355.1 uncultured Planctomycetales bacterium
CGCCATTCATGATTTCAGGGGTAGAGGTTGGCGCTGTTACCTCCCCGAATGTCTCTTTCCCTGACTCTTCCATGACGAGTCGAAGCTTCGAATCCTTGACTTCGGGCTGAGTTCGCCAACTCCAGACCATCTCGCGAGACGGGTCGGCACCAAAAGCAATGGTGATCTGGTCGGGAATCGGGCCGGAGGGGACGTGCGTCTTCCAGATTTTCGCCGGAGCCAGCAATGTCGCGTGACGCCGTTCGTGCCTCGCCTGGAGCAAGAATGAACCGTCGAGTTCCGGAGGGAGGGAATCGAATGGATGGAAAACGTCGAAAGTGGGACTTTGGTTGGGCTCGGCCGAAATCAGCTTCCAGTTCGAGGAATCGGCCTCGTCAAGCTCGATCGCTTCATCGACTTTTGTGTTTTGATCGAGCGGCTTCAAAAAGATGGCATAGTGTCCTAGCGGGGTTCGGTCCAAACCGTTGACCCCGAATCCCACCGAACCGGCGGCTGCGATTTTTCGATAGACGACCCATTCGGTATCGTCATTCCTGAGCTTCAAATCGGTGGCTTCAAATCGCTGGTCGTCGATCCAAAAAGGGATCGATCGACTCGGTGCCGCCACGTACACCGCCATCGGTGTTTTGAGCGACATACGCAAATAGTCTTGTCCCAGGTGGGACCGCTCCCGCCGGGTCAATTCGCCGAGCAACGCCTCCCCGTGGGTGGCGAGGTGATTCAACTTCCGCAGCGACATCTTTCCCGAGATGCGCTGAGCGATCGTGTCGATGGTCTGCGCGATGCTTGCCTGCTTGTCTGGTGCTAGGCTGGAATAACAACCGCTGAAACCGAAAGAGGACAGAGAGAGTAGGATCCAAAGAGTTTTTCGCCCGTCATCCATGACATCGGCTCCGCGCACATCAAGGCCATCGACCTGCTCTTCTCGCGACGCCCCTTCATACTCGGTTTAGCGGTCTCTTCCAACACGAATTGCACAGAACATGAAGCAATTCACATGACCCCAATCGCAATAAATCCGATCAGAGCATCCATGGAAAAAGCCCCGGGAATCCTCCCGAAATAGGGAGAAACCCAGGGCTTTTGCGATTGATGAGACCACCGACGATGTGATCTGAAATTTCGATGGGGACGGCTCGACGCCGAATTGTGCGGTCAGTTGGATTCGACCAACTGAGGTACACTGGCTAGCCGATTGACCAAATTTGCCGCGTCGAGGGCCCTACGAGAATCGGAGTATTTCGCGAGAGGAGCGGAACAAGTCTCGTCCGTATAAACCCCAACAACCGTGAACAAACCATTGTGCTCGCTCGTCGCAGCCCGGTTGAAAAGCCCGGACCGAATCAGCGAAGCCAGGTTTTGCTGCCACAGTTGCAAGTCGGCCAATTTGGCTGTCATGGCGAGCCCTCGATATTAGAGATTTAGGAAATGATCAGAATGAAATCGATTCTCGAAATCCCAACCGCCCACGGACATCCATCCTTCGCAAATCCCTTTGAAAAATCCCATTCACCCGCCTCAGCTCATCCTTTCCCTGAATCGAGCCCCACGTTGTTATTAACTTGGTCAGGTCCCCTATTTGAGTAGACGAGCGTGATACCTGTATGGTTCGCAGAAATCCAGATCCTGTCGAGGTCTACTTTGGAAGAAACAATCAGTTGATTCTTAAAAATACTCCAGAGCGAGTGGCTTGGCGATGAAACTTGGGAATTTCTTTTCTTGATAGGAGTCTTGAGCAAATCCAGCGCCTCTCCCAAGTTCATTATCATTTTTTGGAGAAGAACTGGACCCAAGACACGTCAACACGCCGAAAACTGCTCCTTTGACCGCCTAAAAATCACACAAAATCAGGGACTTGATGAACAAGTTTGGGATTCCATGAAAAGTTTGTATTCGAACCAGACTATTTCCAGGTTCGACAGCATAAAATCACAGCTTCAATGCGCAGAATTCATGCAAAATAAAAATCTTCAACTCGTGTCTTGCGTACAATCTGGAGCGGAATCGAAAATAGACATTTTATTTGGTCGACCGCCATGAGTAACGGCATCATGGGCCAGACCAATCGCGCCATGAACAACCACCTCTTCCCCGAGATTTGGCGGTACGATGTCAAATTGACCGCGAAAAGGTCTGAAGACATCCCGTTCCACAAGTTCCTGGATTGGTCCGTGCCATTCAGATACACCAAGCAGGGAAACCCCTCCTCCTAATATAATACGACGAGGTGCCACCAAGGCAATTGCTTGATTCAATGCAAACGCCATTGCTTCTCGTGCATCATCGAGAATTCGCCCTGATATGGCATCGCCTCGGATGGCCGCCTGGGCGATCATCAATCCGGTGATCCCGTCAGGATCGCCCGCTGTTTTTAATACAGACCAATCCCTACAGCCTTCCTCGATCTGGCGTAGAGCCTCTCGCTGACCTCCTCGACCAATTCCCCAACCCGAAGCGATTTCTTCCAGCTCGCGGAGATGCGGTTGACCTTGGTCGCCAGGAACCGGAACCCTTAAGTGCCCAATCTCGGAGGCACCTCGTCCGGCGCCGCGATAAATCTGGCCATCGATAATCAGGGCACCACCAATTCCACTGCCGATTGTCACGTAAAAAATCGGCGAGAGCCCTTTGCCAGCCCCATAGCGAGCCTCGGCCAGCCCTGCCGTGTCGGCGTCGTTTTGAATCTCGGCGATCGGAATACCAAGCTCCCGGACCAGCCAGGAGGCCAGAGGAAAATTATCCCATCCTTCGATTTGATAAGACTTTATCACACAGCCCGTGGAAGCGTCGACGGGCCCCCCGTAGCCTACGCCGACGCCCGCGACCGGTCCCAGGCGGTTTACCTTCGCATGGTCTTGCAACGCAG
>CALKTZ010000220.1 GCA_937997355.1 uncultured Planctomycetales bacterium
CACGAGCCATGCCGTCGGCTGCTACTTCTTCGGCACCGAAGGAACCTTCCACATGGGATGGCTCGACGGCTGGACCTTCTACCCGGCGAACCCCAAGAAGGCGATTATCCACCAGGACGCCCAGCTTCATTCGCCGGACGGCCAGAACATCCGCGAACTGTTCGCCAACTTCGTGGACTGCATCAAGACCGGCCGTCATCCGGTCTGCGACATCGAAATCGCCCACCGATCGACCACCATGAGCTTGCTGGGTGTGCTCTCCTACAAGCTGGGCCGATCGATTCAATGGGACCCGGAAAAGGAGTTCCTGGTGGGCGACCCCGACGCCAACAAGCTGCTTCGTCGGGAGTATCGCAAGCCCTGGGAGTATCCCAGCCTGGGCTGAGCAGGAGAAAGGGCCGATCAGGCACGGGCTTTCGATCACTCTTGGCGACAGCCCGTGCCTATTGAACCAACCAGTCCTGAACGGAAGGGATCGTGAGGAGCACCCCGGCCACGATGAGCACCGCGCCGACGAGCGTGAGGGGCTTCACCGGCTCGGCCAGAATCATGTAGCCGAGGGACATCGACACGACGAAGCTCAGCTTGTCGATGGGCGCGACCCCCGAAATGGGGCCGTGTTTCAAGGCGCTGAAATAGAATAGCCAGGAGATGCCGGTCGCAATCCCCGAAAGGACCAGTGCTGCCCAATCTCGCCGGGTGAGAGAGCCGACCTGCTGGAACTCGCCGCGAGCCGCCACGATGGCCAAGGCGAAGATGAGAATCACCACGGTTCGGACGAAGGTCGCGAGATTGGAAGGGACCTGGCTGACGCTGATCTTCGCCAGCAAGGCCGTCAACCCGGCGAAGACCGCAGACAGGAGCGCGAGGACCATCCAGCCCATCGAGTGATCCTCAACGTTGTGGGATGCGTTCAGGGAGAGAGCCTTTCGATGCTCCATCCTCCCTGTTGCTGCCTTCGGTAAAGGATGCGGTCGTGAAGCCGGCTTGGCCGCCCCTGCCAGAATTCGATCGCTAAGGGGACCACGCGATATCCTCCCCAGTGGGAGGGACGCGGGATCGCCCCGTCGGGGTACTTCGCATCGACGGCCTGGAAACGTTGCTCCAGATCCGCGCGACTCTCGATCACCACGCTTTGAGGCGAGGCCCAGGCTCCGAGCTTGGATCCATGAGGACGGCCCTCGAAGTAGGCGTCGGACTCTTCGGGAGCGACTCGCTCGACCCTCCCCTCGACTCGCACCTGACGTTCCAGTTGCTGCCAGTGGAACACGAGGGCGGCGAGAGGATTGGCTTCGAGCTCACGACCCTTGCGACTGTCATAATTGGTGAAAAAGGAAAAGCCGGCCTGATCGGCGACTCGGAGCAGGACGATCCGCGCCGAGGGAACGCCATCGCACGTCGCGGTGGCGAGGGTCATGGCGTGGGGTTCGGGAAGTTCGGCGGCGAGTGCCTCTTCAAACCACAACTGGAACTGGCGGATCGGATCGCGATCGACGTCCGACTCATCCAGGCTCGATTGGGAATAATCGATTCGAAGCTTCTTCAAAATCTCGCCCGCGGAATTCTCCATGACCAGCCTTCTCTCCCTGCCCGACTTCGGAATCGTTTCTCAACTTCGATCATAACGGAATCGGCGCTCGGAATCTGCATTCGAGAGCCTGAGGTCCGGGGCCTTCGGGATTGGCTTTGTTCGCGCAAATTGCGGGGGGCGGTTTCAAATTGGCTTTGATCGTGACTTTGAACTTCCCCTTCGAGCAATTGGGTTTGTTCGTGCGAGGAACCACTTCGCCGGATTTGGCTTTGATCGGAAAAATATCCTGCGAGGAAAAAATTGGGTTTGATCGTGGGAATTCAGGGAGGGATCTCGATTGGGTTTGTTCGTGAGAATTGTCGGCGAATCGAAATTGGGTTTGTTCGTGAGAATCCGACGCGCCTGTCCCATTGGGTTGATCGTGAAAAATGTCGATTCAGGAATGGCTTTGTTCGTGCGAAGGCC
>CALKTZ010000221.1 GCA_937997355.1 uncultured Planctomycetales bacterium
GACCCGCGCCGATCAGGAGAAGACGTTCCGCCCGGGGAGCCAGGCAGGCAGGGGCGGTCGGGACGTCGGACTTCCGGGGCATGCTCGCCCTGTCGGGCTCACTCTGCCCCGGCCACCCTGGGCTGAAACCTTCGGCGGTTCCGGCGGGGTCGTCCGGTGCCACGCGCCGAACAGAGAAACGGCGTTTCGGCGGGGTTGGGAGGCGTTCGGCCAAAAGGCGAGGATCGAGAGGCTTACAACGAATTGGAACCGGACGAGGAGGTTTCGGGGTTTTCGGCGAACAACCGGACGCCGGCGCGTTCGACGGCCCGAGCCACCAGGTCGGATTTCTCGCGAGGAAAGAGGATGTGGTCGTGCGAGTCGTGCGCGTGGGTGACCATCCCTTCGAGCCGGATCCCTTCCGGGATCAATGTGCCGACGGTGTAATCGGCCTCGCGGCGGATCTTTTCCAGGGCGGCAGTATCGCAGCGATCCAGGATCTCCAGGAAGATCATCGGTCGATCTTCATGCAGGACGCGATGGGCTCCCCGGAGCACCTGCGGTTCATGAGACTCGACGTCGATCTTGATCAGGTCGACCGGGCCGGCCTTTCGCTCGACCAGGAAGGAGTCGACGTCGATCAGGGGGACCTCGATCAAGTCTCGCGGGGTCGCGTCGGGGTGCGGGTTGAGGGAATTGGCGCTCTCGATCAGGCCGGATTTCGTCGTCGGCACGAACAATTGCCCGGTCCCCGGCCTGTCGCTGAGGGCCTTGGCGATGATCTGCACCCGGTTGAGGAGATGATTTCGCTTGAGGTTCGCCACGAGGAGGCGGCGCGGCTCGGGTTGGGGTTCGAACGCGTAGATTTCGGCCTTCGGAGCGCAGGTCGCCGCGATCATGGAATAGAAGCCGGTGAACGCCCCGATGTCCAGGACCAGGCGGCTCTCGCGGCTCAAGGCGGCGAAGAGGTGGGGCAACGGCCGCTCGTAGGCGAACTCTTCGGCGCTCCACTGCAATGTCCGGGCGACCGGATCCAGCCCCCCCGCGGCATTCATCCCGAACCGGCCGTGCGGGGCGAGATTCTCCGGGATCTCGACCTCGACGACGCTCGGGACGTATCCGCAGAGGGACGAGATCTTCCGGCTGACCTGCCTCGCCCCCGCATGATGCGCCAGGGTGGCCGCCGGGATTCCCAGGGCCTTGTGCCGAAGCTGTCCGACCGCGAATGAACGGATCGTGGAATTGATGAAATCCATCATGGTGGCATCTCCTATCATCGCGGTGATGTCGAACTCGACGCGCGACGCGCCTCGGGCGATGTCTCCAGCGTATGAAGCTCATGAAATTTGTAAAAACAATATTTAATAAAATTCAACAATAATTGATTTTAATGGGGAGTGATGTGGCCGAAAAGAAACGGAGGTATCTTGCTGGCGCTAAAGTAGGCCGAGGTGGTG
>CALKTZ010000222.1 GCA_937997355.1 uncultured Planctomycetales bacterium
CTCGGCCGATATTGACCGCCCGGCCGATCGCCTCTTTGCATTTTACGATGCTGATGAAGCCGGAGGCAGTGTCCTTGACGTAAGTCAGGTCGCGCCGAGGATCGAGTCTTCCCAGGCGGACGATCGGGCGGGTCAGCGCCTGGCTGATGATCGTGGGGATGATCGCCCTCGCGGATTGGCGAGGTCCGAAGGTGTTGAACGGTCGCAAGATCGTGACGGGGAGATCGAAGGCCCGCCAATAGCTCTCTCCGAGCGCGTCGGCGGCGATCTTGGAGGCCGAATAGGGGGATTGCGGCTGGAGGGGATGGCTCTCGTCGATCGGCACAAACCGCGCCGTCCCGTAGACTTCCGACGTGGATGTGAGGACGACCCGTTCGAGGGAGCCCGATGCGCGGCAGGCGTCGAGGATGTTGGCCGTCCCCATGACGTTGGTCTGGGCCACGTCGTGGGGATTTTGATAGGAATACGGGATCGCGATCAACGCCCCGAGGTGAAACACCCAGGACCGGCCGTCGACCGCCCTGCGCACGGTGTCCGGATCTTTCAGGTCGCCGCGGACCACTTCGATTTCGCGCTGAAGCTCGGGCGACAGGGAGGAAAGATGGCCCCGATCGTCGCGGCCATTGTAGCGGAGGAACGCGCGGACGCGATGCCCATCGCGCACAAGCTGCTCGGTCAGGTGACTGCCGATGAAGCCCCCTGCTCCGGTCACCAGAACCGTCTTGCCTGCCATCGACCAACCTCCTTGTGCCGGGAAATCCTCGCCCCGTCGTCCAGGTTGTTTCGGCTTATCGGTTACTCGGAATGCACCGACTCGTCGGAATTTTCCGAAAGCGAATCCGATCGTACGGAATCATGCTCCCGGTTCGCCATCCAGCTTTTTCGTCCCCATGCCGCCTTCCTTGAATCGGCGAGAAGTTTTCGCATCATTCTCCCTGGAAAAACTCGTGAAACATTCGCTAACTCGAATAGCCTCGCCACATTTCCTTTGCGCTTCATGGCCCGCAGATTACTTGTTTTAGTTTTTCCGTCCATTCTTCCTAAAGGGTCTTTTTTGGGTGGTCGATAGTCTTTAGCAGAGGATGACCCGAGTTTCGAGATCAATCACTTTGGCGGGTGGACAGCCGCGAGAGCGATGGAATTTACACCTACCGGAGCGGAAACCATGACATCACGACTGCTCTTAGTCGGGCTAGTCGCGGCGCTTGGCCTGACGATACCGCAGTGGTCGAGTCAGCAGAACAACGAGCCTTCGCCGCAAGATCTTGCCGTTGAGCAACTGAAGAGAGAAGTCGTCCGGAATGCCGAGCGATCCGGCCACCTGCGCACGGCCGGACGAACATCGGGGAGCGGCACCAGGATTGTGAACAGCCAGGTGCAGCCACCGATGGGAGTGGGGGCCGGATCGGGGCTTGTCCTCCCGGCATCTAAGACCG
>CALKTZ010000223.1 GCA_937997355.1 uncultured Planctomycetales bacterium
CAACAAGAAAGCTTTCCTGGACGCCGTGCAAAGAGGAAAGGGGCTGGTCGTCTATCATTTCGCTTCGAGCGCGTTCACGAAACCGACGAACTGGGCCGAATTTGAAAAGGCGATCGCCGGAGGCTGGAGGACTCAGGGATTCCACGGCCCTCGGCATGTCTTCAGGGTGAAGAAGACCGAGACCAAGCATCCCATCTCGGCGGGACTCCCCGCTGAGTTCGAGCACGCCATCGATGAGCTTTACCAGAATTCGCTGATGGTGCCCGGGAACGAGGTGCTTGCCACCGCTTTTTCCGATCCCGCGAAGCCGAAGGGAACCGGCAAGGACGAAGCGGTTATCTGGGTCAATACCTACGGGAAGGGGAGAGTTTATAACAATGCACTCGGACATGACGTCGAGGCCATGAATGATCCTCAGTTCCGCGAGTGGATGCGCCGAGGGGTCCTTTGGGCGGCCACCGGCAAGGTTGACTGACCCTGCGTTTCTTAACATGTAATACATCGGATACGATTAACAAAAGATCGATCCGTATTAACGGTTGAGGCATCACGGTCCCTCCTCCACTTTTTGCGGAGGGGGGACCGATCGCCGTTCTTCAGCCCAGGGCCAGCGAACGATGAGCCGCCCCGGCCAGCGTGACTATGGCTCGATCCGAATCTCTCGACATGCGATCGAGCGATTCGTCGAACGGTTCAAGGTAGACCCGGAGTCGGCGGAGGCCAGGCTGCGGGCCGCGTTATCGCGCACTCGCAGGCTTGGCCGCAACCCGGAGAATGGCGCGATTGCCGTATTGGCGGTCTTTGAAGGGCGAGTCCTGGTGGCGATCGTGCAGGGGGCTTCTTGCCTGACGGTCCTCACCTGGAACCAGTTCTTCCCCAAGCTGGCGGAGTTCGGCCGTCCCAAAATCCCCCGCAAGTGGGGGAGGCTATTGCGCCGCCTGCACGAAGGACCGGTGGAAGGATTGCCGATAGACGAAGAACCGAGTGCTCGCGATTGATAAGCGCCCCGCTTGAGCAACATTCCGGGATCACATCGTCCAAGCGAAAGATCCGGAAGATGCGAACACCGGTATCGGCGAAACAGAACATCAGAAATGACTCGACGACAGCCGGCGCGACACTTCCGCGGCGACGGCGTCCGCGAAGGAATCGGTGCTTTCCGTACCGCCGAGGTCACGGGTTCGAATCCCTTCGCGGAGCAGATCGAGCGTAGAATTCCGGACCGCCTGACCGGCGCTGATTTCTCCGAGCTGATACAGCAGCATCGAGAGCGCCAGGAAGATCGCCGTGGGATTGGCCAGATTCTTGCCGGCGATATCGGGAGCCGTGCCGTGCGCCGCGTCGAACATGGCGACTCGGACCACCGCGCCGGCATCGAACCCAAGGTTCGAGCTAGCTCCGATCCCGAGCGAACCCGCCAGGCCGCAGGCCATGTCCGAGAGGAAATCCCCATACTCGTTGAGCACGAGCACGATCTGGAATTTCTCGGGCTTCATGATCACCTTGCCGAGCAAGGCGTCGAAGAGTTCGACGTTGTGGGCGACCTCGGGGAACTGCCGGGCCACCTCGGCGACCACCTTTTCGAAGAGTCCGTCGGTCCCTTTCTGGATGGTATACTTCGAGGCGCTCGTCACGATCTTCTGGGTCTTGCGGGCCAGATTGAAAGCATAACGGGCGGCCTCGGTGACCGGGCGGCGTTCGACGATGCGCAGGCTCACCGCGCCGTCGTCGCCGATCATCCGGCCGGGATCGTCGTAAGTCCCTCCCGTGGCGATGCGGATGATGTCGAGATAGAGCTCCGGCCGGAAGTTCGTGGGTACGCCGGGGATCGTGTAGACCGGCCGATGAATGACGGAAAGATCGAGCCGGCGTCGCAGGATCGCGTTCGGGCTCTCCTCGGCGGTGATCGTGGGATGCTTGAGGGCCACCTGCGTGGCGGTGATCGCCTCGACGGCCTCATCGTAGACGGCCTTCCCGCGAGCACGGCGATTTTCCAGGGTGAGGTCGACTTCAACGAAATCCAGCCGAATCGGGAGTGCATCGGCGAGCCGATGGATGGCCCTCGATAACTCGGGGCCGATTCCATCGCCCAGGAGTTCCGTCACCCGATAGGTGGGCCGCATGCTCGATACGTCTGACATCCAGTCCCTCTTCAAGATTCGATAGGCCGTCGCGTCGTCTCAAAGAGGATTGTACGGCCATGCTTTCATCAACGTCAAACGGGATGAAGGATTGGGTCGCGCCAACACCTTGCTGGCGATTGAGCTGGGAAAGTGGTCTACTCTGAGATCGCCTTTCATTCCTCGTCTTCGATGGGAGATCGACGTTGAGAACGCATCGTCGCGATTGGCTTCGCGGTTTGATCGCCGGCGCGGTGGCGAGCCCCTTTTCCGGTCAATTGTTGGGCGCGGAATCGATGCCGTCCAACCCTCCCTTGCGCATCACCGGCTTGAAGATCACTCCCGTCGCACTTCCCGATCCTCCGTTGCTGGCGGCGAGCGGATGCCATGGCCCCTATTTCCTCCGGAATATCATCGAGCTTGAGGTGGAAGGGGGAATCACGGGAATCAGTGAGATGCCGGGCTCGGCGGCCGTGACCGCATCTCTGGAAAAAACCAAGGATCTGATCCTCGGCAAGAATGCCTTCGCCTATCGCACCTTCTCGCGCGAACTGCTCGCGCTGGGCCAGGCCTGCTACGCGGGCATTGAGCTAGCATGCCTCGACGCCTGCGGGCGGGCAACCGGTCGCCGACTCTGCGAGTTGGTCGGGGGGCCGGTGCGGGAATCGGTGGAATTCGCCGCCTATCTCTTCTTCCGATACGCGGCCGATCATCCGGTGATCCTGAGCGACCCTCATCTGGTGGATTCACGAGGGAAAGGCCCCAAGGCGCTCGACGATTGGGGCGAGGTTCGTACCCCCGAGACCATGGCCGATATGGCCAAACGGTTCCAGGATCAGTGGGGTTTTCGCGTCTTCAAGCTCAAGGCCGGGGTCCTCACCCCCGAGGTTGAGCGGGACGCCTTGAAGGTAATGAGCGACAAACTCGGCCCCAATGCCCTGGTCCGGATCGATCCGAATTGTCGTTGGAAGCCGGAAACCGCCATCCGAATCGGCAAGGAGATCGCCGGATTGCCCCTCGAATATTATGAAGATCCCGTGCGAGGTTGCGAGCCAATGTCCATCGTCCGTAAGGCGACCGGCCTGAAGATGAGCACCAACACGTGCGTCACCTCCTTCTCGCACCTACCTGAAGCATTCCAGTTCCGCCCGATCGATGTACTTCTGTGCGATCATCATTACTTCGGCGGATTCGCGGGCTGTCAGGCACTCGGTCCGATCGCCGACGCGGCGGGTTGGATCCTCAGTCAGCACAGCAACAACCACGCCGGGATCAGCATGGCCGCGATGATCCACCTGGCGGCCTCGATCCCTCAGCTCACGATGGCGAGCGACACCCATTATCCCTGGCTCGTCGACGACGCCGACATCATCGAAGGACCGAAGTTGACGATCAAGGACGGCCGCATGGTTGTCCCATCAGGCCCCGGGCTCGGGGTCAATCTCGATCGAGACCGCCTCGCCAGAGCCCATGAGGTCTACCGCAAATGCGGCATGCGCGCCCGGGATGATGCCTCACTCATGCGCAGGCTCGAACCGGGCTGGAATAACGGTCCGTTGTAAAATCGCTTTTTCCCGGCGGCGGATTCTCAGCAAAGGACAAGGGCGGCCGCGAAGTAAAATC
>CALKTZ010000224.1 GCA_937997355.1 uncultured Planctomycetales bacterium
GGGCTGGCATAGGCGGGGGTTCCCACCATCGACCCGGCCCGGGTGTCGGTGCGCGAGCCGCTCAACGCCGAGAGCCGGATCGGCCCGTCGATCCCGTCGATCAGGTCCTTCTTGACCGCTTCGGCCCCTTCGGCGGAGGACTTCGGATCGAGCGATTTCGCGAGACCCCAGTCGACGACCAGGGTTTCGCCGTAGGGGCCGAGCATGATGTTGTCGGGCTTGATGTCGCGGTGGATGACCCCTCGGCTGTGGGCATACGCGATCGCGTTGCAGGCGTCGAGGAATCGCCGGAGCAACTCGCGGAGCTGCAATGATCGGGCGGCGGGATCGCCCTGGAGATGCTTGTCGGCGTGGAAGCGCTGGATGGCCGTCTTCAGGCTGTCTCCCTTGATGAACCGCATGACATAGAAGGGGCGGCCATCCGGATAGATCCCCAGCGAGTAGACCGGGATCACGCCGGGATGTTCGAGCTTGCCGGTGATCTCGGCCTCCTCGATGAACCGGGCGCGGCTGGCGGGATGGTCGGCGTAGCGGTCCTGGATTTCCTTGACCGCGACTGAACGGTCGAGCTCGCGGTCCAGGGCGACCGAGACCTGGCCGAGCCCACCCCGGGCGTGAGGCCGGAGGATCTGGAACCGCGAATCGCCCCGGGTCGCGACCGGCGCCGCGGGAGGGGGAGACTGGATCGTGGGGAATTCGGACCCCCAGATGGGGGCATCGTCGGCGAGGGTTGCGTAGGGATCGTTCGTCGCCTTCCCTTCCGTCGTGGCGTAGGCGAGGCTCTCAAAGTCGGCGGCCCCGGAGTTGGACACCACTTCCAGCTCGGGCTGGGTTTGAAATTCGATCGCGTGCTCCGTGCCGGCGGTAGGTTGCGTCGGCGGAGACGCGGGACGGGGGGGCGATTGGGGCGTTGCATTTTCCGGCGACTTTGAAGGAGAACGGGAGCCGGTCACGACGAACGGATTTTCCTCCTCGAAGATCGTGCTCAGGAACTTGAGCCCGTCCTGGCTCTTCACGTCGCCATCGGCGGATTTTTGCAGCTCCTGGTCGATGATCGTCTCCAGGAATGCGACCTGGTCCGGCTCGACCCCCCCCTGCTCCCGCAACACCTGGGTTATCGGGAGGGACCGATCCTCGTTCCAGGCCGAGAGGACCGTGGCGAGGGTCTCGCGGTCGATGAGTTCCTTCTCAATCGCGAGGAATCCGATCAGCAGGTTGCGGTCGTTTTCGGCTGGCGACATCGCGGGCGATTCCTGGTCGTCGAGAGATTCCCTTTGCGAAGGTCGTATCCATCATGATCATAATAGCTTACGGGACGTCAATCGGCGACTTTCGCCGTCGGAAGGCCGTCCCTTCGCCCCGGTGTGGTAGACTGAGATCATCCGAGGTCCGCCCGATCCGAGTCCGTACGCGCTCGTTTTGCCTTGCGTGAGGAATCGACCGAAGATGTTGGCACGCCTCTCGAACCGTTGGATCGCCGCCGGCCTCTTGGCCGTGATCGCGGGGGGATTCGGCCCCGGTGCGAGGGGGCAGGCTTCGGACGTCGCGAAGCCGACGCCGGCGGTCGTCGGCTCGGCGAATTGCGCCGGCTGCCATCAGACTCCCGAGCGCTACGCGGGGGAATCGCTCATCTGCCGGATGGTCGAGTACCCGATCTGGAAAGAGAAGGACCGTCATCAAATTGCCTACCAGGTTTTGCTGGGAGACCGCTCCCGCGAGATGGGCAAACGACTCGGCATCGACGTGACCGACGCCAGGAATTCGTGCGTCCGGTGTCACGGGGTTGTCCCCCCTTCGGGGGTCCGCCCGTTCCAGTTCGAAGCGAAGGCCGACGGCGTGACCTGCATCGCCTGCCACGGCGGCGCGGAGGAGTGGATCGCCGAGCACCAGTTCCCCAACAGCCCCCGCTGGCGCAACCTGACCCGCGCCGACAAGCAGCGGCTCAAGGGGATGCGCGACCTCTGGGACCCCAGGACCCGTGTGGAGACCTGCTTCTCTTGCCACATCGGCAATGCCGACGAGAACAAGGTGCTCACCCACGCGATGTATGCCGCCGGCCATCCCCCTTTGCCCAGCATCGAGGTCGCCTCGTTCAGCGAGGAGCAGCCGAGACACTGGCAGTACCTCCGCGAGAAGCCCGAAGCGATCCAGAAGCATCTGGGCTTCAATCCGAATCGACTCGAACAGACCGAGCTGGTGGCGGTGAGTGGCCTGGCCGCCCTGAGCGCCACCATCCGGCAACTGGTCGACCCGCCGAATTCCGCCGGTAATGAGTCCGTTGAATCCTCGGGGCCGGACTTCGCCCGTTACGATTGCGCGGCCTGCCACCACGAGTTAAAGGTCTGGGATCGGTCATGGCGTCAGGCCCGCGAGGAAGGCCATGCGCCGGGGCGTCCCGCGCCTCCGGCGTGGCCGCGTGCCCTGGTTCGCCTCGGCCTCGAAGCGGCCGACCCCGCCCGCGCCGAGGGGTGGTTCCGGGGCCTCTCGACCCGGATGGAGGCGTTCGACGCCGCGATGACTGCCCGCCCGTTCGGCGACCTCGACAGGGCGCGGCCGATCGCCGAAGCCGTGCTGAAACTGCTCGACGAGCCCCTGCGAGCCCTCGACGACCAGACCCGCGTCAAGCCCGGACAGCCGGGGCGCGTCATCGACCGGGCCGAGGCCCTGCGACTGCTCCGCCGAATCGCGCCGATCGCCGACGAGCTTGTCCATGACTACGAATCCGCCCGGCAGATGGCCTGGGCCTTCCGCACCATCTATCACGAGGTGGAACCGGACGCATCGAAGCGCGATCCCCGGATCGTCGCGGGGCTCGCCGCGCTCGACCGCAAGCTCGGCCTGAGCCTGAACGCGGGCAAGTCGGCCGAGCGCCGACCCATCCTGGAGATGCTCGGCGATCGCCTGAAGGCGATGAGCAACTACGAACCGGCCGAGTTCCGGAAGGCCATCGAGGGGCTGACCCGGGCGTTGCCGAGCGATTGAGTTCGGATCACTTCCGTCGGTAGATCGGGTCGCGCGGGTCGTCGCTGACCTGCCAGAGTCGGCCGTTGCGGAGATACATCCTGCGCTGTTCCTCGGCGGAGAGCGGCCCGGCGCCGACCCGGCCGAAGACGCCGATCTGGTTCCCCGACTCGTCCACCGCGCGGTCGCGGTCCATCCCCTTCGAGATCGTGAGGGCGTGGCCGCCGCCGGGGATCGGGAACTGCGCGATGAGCGACGGCGTGGGACGGGGGCTGAACCCCTGGTTCCCCGGCGTCTCGGGGGAGGTGAGCTGCACCACCCGCAGGCCGTTCTTGCCGTCGGCCAGGTAGGCGAACTCGCTCACATAGGTGATGCCGAGCTTCACGTCGTTGAGGTCGTTGATGCAACCTCCGGGGTTGAAAACCTGGTCGATCCTCGGCTCCTCGGGGCGCTCGATGTCCAGGATCACCAGCCC
>CALKTZ010000225.1 GCA_937997355.1 uncultured Planctomycetales bacterium
CCAGGCCGACAGCCGCCTCGGCATGACCTACGAGCTCACCGCCATCACGGCCGCCGTGGTGGGAGGGTGCAGCCTGGCGGGGGGAGTCGGCTCGATCCGGGGGACGGTGCTCGGCCTCGTGCTGATCCAGACCGTGATCAAGGGGACGGGGATCGTCGTCAAGGGGATCGACAGCACCCAGATCGAGGGGCTCGTGCTGGGCACGGTGGTCGTCCTCGCCGTCGGTTTCAATCAGCGATTCAGAAACGCCCGCGTATGAGTTCGAAACCCGAACCCATTCCGATCCCGGACACGTATCTTCCGCCGTTCATGAGAGGGAGGGGGCGGGCCTCCGGAAAATCCGCCGCGCACGATCATCGGCCCTCGCTCCGCGAGATCGGGCTGACGTTCTGGCATCGCGATTCCGCCCGGAGGATACTCTACGGGTTCCTCGGCATTCAGTCGGTGATGCTGTACGGCGTCGCGGGGTATCTGGCGCTGGGCTGGTCGTTCTCCGACGCGCTCTACCAGGTCTGCATCACGATCTCGGGGGTCGGCTTCACCGAGGTCCACCCCCTGATCACGAATGTCGAACGCCTGCACACGATCATCCTGATCGGCATGGGCCTGCTCAGCGTGGCGTTCACGCTGGGCGCCTTCGTGCAGTTCCTCGCGGAAGGGGAAATCCAGAAGTACTTTGGCCAACAACGCATGCAGCAACAACTCGAAACACTCAGCGGCCACACGATCGTCGTGGGATTCGGCCGGGTCGGCGCGCTGGTCTGCGAAGAGCTGACGGCGGTCGGACATCCGTTCGTCGTGATCGACGTCTCGCCCGAGCGCGTCGCCGATCTCCAGGCGAGGGGCTACCTGTACATCCTCGGCGATGCCTCGGAAGAAAAGGTCCTCATCGAGGCCGGCATCGAACGCGCGACGTCGCTGGTCTCCGTGATGCCCGACGATGCCAAGAACGTCTTCATGGCCCTCACCGTCCGTCAGATGGGGCACGACGACCTCACGATCATCGGCCGGGCCGAGCAGCCCTCCACCCCCAAGAAGCTCCGCCAGGCCGGAGCCAATCACGTTGTGATGCCGGCGGGGATCGGCGCCCATCGGATCGTCTCGCTCATCACCAACCCCAAGGCGGTGGAGTTCGCCGAGCTGGTGACCAAGCGGTCGAGCCTCCACATCGAGATGGACGAGGTCCCGGTCGGGCCGTCGAATCCCCTCAACGGCCTCACACTCCGCGAGGCCAATGTGGGGCATCGGACGGGGGTGATGGTGGTGGCGATCAAGCGGGCCGACGGCGGCCTCGAATTCCCGCCCGACGGCGACGTGCCGCTTGAGCCCGGAGACAGCGTCGTCATCCTGGGACGACGCGAGAACATCGAGGCATTTCAACGGCTGTTCTCGTGAGGATCAAGCGAGCCCAAAGCCGTTCTGATGCTGATGATCGGTTCGCTTCAGGTAAATCCGACCAGAGGCGACTTCACCGGCGGCCATCCGCCGGCTCTCATGCGAGGGCCGGCAGGTGACGCCGGAAACATGGTCGAAGCTTCGCCGGCCGGGAAACGGCGAGATGAGCCGACCAATGGAAAAGGCCGGGGTTGAGGGAACCCCGGCCTTTTCTCGTGATTTCAGGCAGCCCAGGTCGAAATCTGGTCGATCAACGCTTGGAGAACTGGAACGACTTGCGGGCTTTCTTATGACCGAACTTCTTACGTTCGACCATACGGGCGTCTCGGGTCAGGAAGCCGCCGTCGCGGAGGGCGGAATCGAGGTCGGGGCGGAATTCCTTGAGCGCCCGGGCCACGCCGAGGAGGACGGCGCCCGACTGGCTCGGCTTGCCGCTTCCCCGAACGTTGACGGCGACATCAACCCGGCTCGCCATATCGGTGGCGTTGAGCGGCGCGAGGACGTCTCGCTGTTGGATTTCCAGGGGGAAGTATTCCTTCATCTCGAGGCCGTTGACCTCGAATTTCCCGGTCCCCTCGCGGATTCGCACCCGCGCCACGGCCGTCTTTCGGCGGCCGGTTCCCCAGATGAATGGTTTTTGCGCCGTCGCTGCCATTTTCCTTGTGATTCCTTATAGGTCGCGATCGAATGCCATAAGTCGTCTTGAAAAATTCTGGTTCGGAGCGGAACGTGCTCAGCTCAGGCCTGGGGTTCCGCGGCGGGGGTTTCGTCGGTGGCCGGCGTAGTCGGGATGGTGACCTTCTGCTTGCCGTCGTTCCTGGACTTCTTGGGTTTGGCCTGATTCACCTCGGCATAAACGGCACCCGAGGGGGCCGGGCGTCCGGAGAGGACTTCCAGGGGGATCGGGTTCTGGGCCTGGTGGGGATGGTTCGGCCCGACGAACAGCTTGAGCTTCGACATCATGTGCCGGCCCATCTTGCTCTTGGGCAGCATGCGCTGGATGGCGAGCTCCAAAATGCGCTCGGGACGACGCTCGAACAACTTCCAGGCCGCCTCGTCACGCTGACCGCCGGGATAGCCGGAGTAACGCTGATACGACTTCTGCTGCCACTTCGCGCCCGTGAAGACGACCTTGTCGACGTTCGTCACGATGACGTAGTCGCCGGTGTCGATATGCGGGGTATAGGTGGGGCGATGCTTGCCCATGAGGATCGGGGCGATCTGGACCGCGAGACGCCCGACAACCGCTTCGGTCGCGTCAATCACGTACCAATGCTTCGCCAATTCCCCCGCTTTCGCCTGATAACACTTCATTGAAGGGATCTGCCTGTTGACCAATTCCAAGATCGACTGTCCCATCGCGATCCTGATGGGAAAAGTAACATTGTAGCGTTGCGACCCCGAACTACAAGCCGGAACCCCGACCATCCCTCGAAAATTTGATCATCCGGCGCGTCCCATCATTTCTTTAACCGGGCATCCAGGAAGGAGTAAGCTTGCTGCCGAGTCTCTTCGGGGAACGAATGCTCGGCGTCCGGATGGACCGCCTCCAACGTGCCGCCGACCATCTCGAAGACCGGCTTCGCCGATTGAATGCAAACCCGGACCCCCTCGACTTCGAAGTTGGCGTCTCGTGTCGGCGAGTTCGTGAAGAAATGGCGCGGGGCCAGCGCGCCGATCAGCTCGGGGAAGTCGAAGGGGACCCGTTTCAGGTCCAGTTGATAGACTTCCTTCAGCCGGGGCATGTATCCCTTGTGTGACCAACCGGCGATCTTTCCCTCATAATAATGAGGGAACGCGTTGAACCCGCACGATGAGACCACCGCCTTGATCCTGGGGTCGAACAGGGCTGTGAAGATCGAGTTGTGCCCCCCGAGCGAATGGCCGATGACCCCGATCCGATCCGGGTCGACTTCCGGAAGGCTTTGCAGCAAGTCCAGCCCTCGCTTGTTGTTCCAGATCGCCTTCATCGACGCGCTGGCGTATCCCATGGCGTAGACGTCCAGCTTGTATTCGCCGAAATTGGGATAATCGGGCGAGAGGGTGACGTATCCCCGTTCGGCCAGTTCCTTGGCGTATTGCAGATTCTTGTTCGACCCCAGCCCGGCGGGCTCATCCTTGCCGATCGCCACCGTCTGATGCAGGCAGAGCATCGCCGGGAGTCGTTTCTCCGGCGGGCGGGCGGCATCCGGAATCAGGAGCCAGGCCGGGACGCGGTCCCCCGGCTCGGTGGCGAACGTGATCTTCTTGCGGGTGTAACCGGGCTCCTTGGCGGTGGAGACGACCTGAACATCGAGCGGAACCCGTCGCTCCCCCCCCGGCAGCGGCCCCATCACTTCCTGGAGGTGGGCCAGGATGTGCGCCCGTCGAACGTCCCAATCGGCCGCGTTGCGGACCGGCGTTTCCTTCCCCTGCGCGTCGCGAACCACCATCAGATTTGCGTGATCCGGATAGTCGGGAGCCTTCTGTTCTCCGGCGAATCCCGTCGAGGCAAGGCCGGCGAGCAGCGCCGACTGGGCGAAGCAGAGGAAGAACCGGGAAGACATTCCGGGAAGATTGGTTTTCATCGGAACCATCTCGCGAGTGGCGGGCAGAAACGAGGTCGGTGATCGAACCGGGTGTCGGACATGAGTTTGGCTCGAATCGGACGATCTCGCAAGCCTCGCATTTCCCAAAATCGGGGAAGATGGTATGAGCAAGAGCCCGCCCGGACTCGTAATGGTCATCAGGGTTTTCCAGGGAATGGCGAACGATTTGAGCTACGCGCCGCAAAATGCCGATAATTCCGCCTGAAGCGGTGAAAAGACGGGCGAGGATTCTGTCGATTCGCGTGGCGACCGAAGGATATTCGGCAAAAGCGAGTCTCTACCGGCTCGGCTGCG
>CALKTZ010000226.1 GCA_937997355.1 uncultured Planctomycetales bacterium
TTCCTCCTGGGGCTTCGGTTCCATGCTCTCCAACTGGGGCTACTCCCCATTCCTGAACCCCTATTACGTGGCCCCGCAAACGGTCGTCGTCGATCAGCCGATCGTCTACGACTACTCCCAGCCGATCGACCCGCAGGCGACTCCTCCCGAGGATTCGGTCGCCGATGATTCCGTGGGCCAATTCGACTCCGCCCGCGAATTCTTCCGGCAGGGCGACTACGCGAAGGCGCTCGACTTGACCGAGCAGGCCATCCGCAAGATGCCCAACGACACCGACCTGCACGAGTTCCGGGCGCTCGTGCTGTTCGCCCTGCAGCGTTACGAGGAAGCCGCGGCCACCCTGTACTCGGTCCTCTCGGTCGGCCCCGGCTGGAACTGGTCCACCCTGATCGGCCTCTACCCGGGCATCGATGTCTATACCCAGCAGCTTCGAACGCTGGAAGCCTTCTGCTCCGCGAATGCCCAGGCCGCGCCGCCACGATTCGTCCTGGCTTATCACTATCTGACCCAGGGGAACAACGAGGCCGCCCTCGCGCAGCTCAAGAACGTCGTTGCCCTGCAACCCAGCGATACCCTTTCCGCCCGGTTGATCGAACAGCTTCAGCCGCCGGCCAATCAGGCGAGTCAAACTCCGGGTGCCGGAGGAAATCCAAATACCGCCGCAACATCTGCACAAGCCGCAAACTCGCCATCTCATCCAGTTCCGAGCAATCCCGATCCGAGCAAAGTGGGCAAATTGGAGGGCACCTGGACCGCTCAGCCCACCGCCGACACGGCCATCGCCCTCACTTTCCAAAATGACGAACAATTTCGTTGGAGTGTCACTCAGAAGGGCCAGAGCCGTCATTTCGATGGAAAGATGACTTACGGGAATGGAATCCTCACCCTTGCGCAAAACCAGGGGGGGGCCATGGTAGGCGGGGTCACCTGGATCGATCCAACCAATTTCAGCTTCCGAGTTCTCGGGGGCGGCACGGACGATCCCGGCCTGACCTTTCATAAGTCGCCATAAATCGCCATGAAATATCGCGTCTCGGCAATTCATGGCATATCCCACTGGATCATTCCAGGGGATCGAAGATTTTTCGATCGAGTTGTAACCGCAGCCGTGAATTGAGGCACTCCTTCACAACGGAGCAGACGCTAAGACGACCACGGAGATCGACATGGCGAGCGCACCAACAGAACTCTGCTTTAAGCACCTGGGACATCAGCTTGACCGTACTTCTCTCGAAGTCCGGAGCGACGAAGAACTGCTCGACGCTTTCCTGCACCGCGGACCGGCCGAGGCGGAAACGGCCTTCGAATCGCTCGTCGTCCGTCACGGGCCGATGGTGCTGGGTGTTTGCCGCCACGTGATCGGGAAAGACCACGACGCCGAGGATGCATTCCAGGCGGTTTTCCTGGTGCTCGCTCGCAAGGCGGGCTCGGTTCGGGATCGTCGATTGCTCGCGAGTTGGTTGTACGAGGTTGCCTATCGGATCTCGGTGAAGGCGCGGGTCGATGGCGCGCGCCGTCGCACCCGTGAAAGGCAGGTCGTCGCAATGGCTGCCGAATCGATCGAGCCGAACATGGAGTATGACAACAACGACGCATGGAACGAGTTGCGATCGGTCCTGCAAACCGAGGTCGATCGCCTTCCCGAGAAGTACCGCACGCCGGTGATCCTCTGCTATCTCGAAGGCAAGACGAACGCGGAGGCGGCGAGGATTCTCGACTGGCCGATCGGGAGCGTCAAGGGACGGCTCGCCCGCGCCCGCGACATCCTCCATTCCCGCCTGATGCGGCGCAAGCTCGTCCTTTCGGCCTCGTTCCTCCTTTCCGCCATCCATCGGGAGACGGTCTTCGCGGAGGTGGTCCCTTCGAGCCTCGTCGAATCGACCGTGAAGTCGGGCATGAGCCTGATCGGAAAGAATGCGACGACCAAGCCGACCCTCGTCTCCTCCGAGGCCCTTTCGCTCATGGAGGGTTACATCCGCCCGCAAACGGGACGGAAGATCCTGATCGGCCTGGCGGTGGCCGCCGCCATCGCGGCGCTCCTGGGAATCTCCCAGGCCGCCTCGTTCCAGAATCCGTTCGGCTCCCGGAATGCCCAGGTCGTCGGAAAACTCGGCGACGCCGACGCCCTCACCCCGAAATCCTCCGGCTACGTCTCGACGGGCTCAAGCTGCGGTTCCGCCGATCATTGAGCCGAAAACGAGAATTGTAACCACGATGCCCCCGGCGCGAGTTCTGTCAAACTCGCGCCGGGGCATTCGTCGTGAGAGAGAAAGCCCGCGTGAAATCTCAGGGCTTTCCTTTCGGCTTCACGGTGAGCAGGATCGGCTCTGTGCAATAGGCCGTCTTGACGACGAAGTTGATCGAGACATGCCCCATCACCACGATGGGTACATCCTGGGCAGCCGGGGCATCGGGCGCGACCTTGAGAATCAGTTTTCCCCTGGTTTCCTTGGGAGCAAGCAACGTCTTGCTCCCTTCTTCCTTCAAGGTCACCCCTTTCGGGAGTGGGTTGGCATGCGTCCCTCCCAGGTGTTGCAGCAAAACGGCGAGATTGACCGAGCCCGCGAATGGTTCGTGACGCGTCACCTCGACGTCGAGCTTGGCCGTATCTCCCGGAGCCAGTTCCAACCGCTTCGTCGCGACATTCACGATGATGTCGGAGGGATCGGTCACCGCCAGCGCCAGCGTTTCCACGGGAAGGGTGCGTCGTCCCCCGCCGGGTATGTAGATTTCCTCCCTGGCCTGGACGTTGCGAACCAGGTCCCCTTTCCCGGCTATTTTTCCCGTCCCCTTCATCCCGATCAGCCTTGAGCCAGGCTTGGCATCGGCCGCCGCCGACACGACCGAAATCCCTTCGTTCATTTCGGCCGGGATGGTCAACGGACTCGTCGACACGCCCGGCGGAAGATTCTCCCAGGAGATGGCGACCGGCCCCTTGAATCCCTGACGACGCGTGACCTTCACAAACAGCGGCACGCGACTTCCGGGTCCGACATTGAGCTTGTCGGGGTCGCAAACCAGCTCGAAGTCCGGCTCGGCCTGTTCCACCAGGATCACATAGCCCGAGCGCGGTCCTCCCCGCGAATGCAGGTCGGTCATCTGGATCGCGAAGGTCCCATCCGCCGGGGCCGTCCATTCGAACCGGGTATCCTTGCCATGTTCCGGGGAGTCGTCCATCTCCACGATCGGGCTGCCCGATTTGTTGAGCAGGTGAAGATACGGGTCGCACTCGGCATAGAGCCGTCTCGCGATCACCTCGAACGAATAGATCGTTCCTTTCTTCGCCTGAATGTCGCCGGAGTATCCCCCTGTTCGAGAACCACGGGGAGATGGGTCGCCAGCAGCGGGAGGGGAAGCGTTTTTCCACCGGCCGTGGCGAGGTCGAAGAAATGGATGCCGGGCTTCAGTTCCTTGGGCGGGCTCAACGCGATGGCCGATTTCGTGTCGAAATTGACCCCGGCCGCCCGGAGTCTGGTCGTGCTCCCAGGGTTCACCGCCTGGGGGAAAACCGAGGTTGCATAAGGCCCCTTCGTGGCCTGGAGCGCATACGTCCAGGAAACATTCCCGTCGTACGTCGTATCCCGGATCTGGAGGTAATATTTGCCCGTCTCGGGGAGCCGGAACGTGAGGAGCGGATCGGCGTAAAACTGATTGTCCGCCGCCTGAAGCTCACGCCCCTGGGCATCGTAGATGCTGAGGATCGGGTCGAAGTGGGCCTGCAAATCGTGGATCTTGTTCTCCAGGCGATTCGCCCAGACTTCGAAGACGACCTCCTGGCCGGCGTCTCCCTCGAAGGTATACCAATCGACATCCTCGGCGATGCCAACTTTCCCGGCGATGACGGAAGGAAATGTCAACGGCTGGGCCCCTTCCGGTTGGTTGTTCGCCGTATCATCGGCCTCATTCACGACCGGATCGTTGACCACGACCACAAGCCCGACTGACGAGACCCCCTGCGGCGTTCCGACACGGATCTCACGAGGCCCGAGGGGTGCATCCGCCGCAACGGTGAGCTTGCCCTGGATCGCGACCCTGGGCCTTCGCGAAGCCTTCTTCGGCGTGGCGGCGGATCGGCCGTCCTTCAACTCGCCGATGATCTCTCCGATCAACCCGGGAGGCTCCGCCAGGAGTGAGGAGGCCCCGGCGAAGCTTTGTGTCCCGCCGATCGTGATCTCGGCCGTCCGCCCCCGGGTGACTGCGACCGGCTCGACCCGCGAGATCATGGGATACGAAACCTGGGCGAAGCTTTCGCCCGCCATGAGGGAGAACCAACATACG
>CALKTZ010000227.1 GCA_937997355.1 uncultured Planctomycetales bacterium
TCATGCACTTGATCCAGTAGTCGAGGGTGTCGAGGGCCGTCTCGCTCAGCTGGAGTGTGTCCTTGCTGGTCTTCACGAAGATATTGGGGGAGACCCAGGGGGAATCGTGATGATGAATTCTCATCAGGTTGAAGCCGAGTTGCGCCATGCGTCGAGCGGCCTGGGGGATATGTTGGCGAGGCGTGCCGTAGAGCGCATACGCGACAAGGTTTCCGCCCCAGAGCCTCGCGGGGGTGCCGTCCGCGAAAACGAGCTTGTCCCCTTCGGCATGGATCGGCCCGTGCTGTCCGGCGGGCCGATCGCCCTTATTCAGGAATGAGAGGTCGACCGGGGAACTGTCCCAGTGGAGGGCGTCTTCGAACCACTGATCGGGGTTGGTCGGGCCGTAACGATCGCTGGCCGGGGGAACAACCGTCCCCCCCTCCGGGAGAGTCACGCTGAAGGCCACCGTCTTGGTCCCCGCCTTGAGTTGATCCGCGAGAAAGAAGGTGCGAATCGTGTTTTTCTGATTTCGTTCGAAGTAGGCCTTGGCTGCGGGGGGATCGAATCGAACGGTAAGCGATTCTCCCGGCTTGGGGCCGAGCTTCCAGGTCCAACCGGCATCGCCATCGAGTAATTCCGGCGCGGGTGGTTTGGGGTCGAGGGCCGGCGAATCCAGCTTGAAATCCCACTGGAGTCCGCCGCCGACGATCGAGGGAAAATCCTTCTCGGCATTCAGTTGAAGATCGCATCGAAGAGTACGAGGATGAACGAGGCGCCAAACTCCATTCATCTTGACGTCGATCGCTTTGATCTCTCCTCGCAACTTTGCCTCGTCGTCTTGCAACGGCTCGACCTGAACCGTCGGATTTGCCCAGGTCCAGTTCGGACCCCAGAACGGGAACGAGGTTTTGACGACGGTCGCACCCTTGACCCGAATCTCGACGCCGCCGTTACTCGTCCAGGTGGCGGTGCAATCCAGCGGTGATCCCGATGATCCGTGGCTTGCGGTAACCTGGTCCGCGTTGGGCTTCATCGCCAGGCGAGTCTGACTCGTCGAAGGCGTTGGGCTTATTTGAGTCGTCGCGGGTTGATCCGTTTTGGGGGGAGATAGCGGAGACTCCTCGCGACTGGAAATCTTGATTGGTTCGGATGCAAGCGGGGCTTTACTCGGTTCCGAGAGGGCGGACGCTTTCACCGGCTCCTTCGTGGTGGAAGTCGGCCCGGCTTCGGTAGGTTTGGCGGCAGGGGGAAGCTCGGCTTTCCGTCCTTCGTCCTGAGAGCATCCTCCGAGCAGTGTTGCTAGGACGAGTAAGCAGATCAGCCGCTCGCATGCATTTGAAGAATTCATGGTTTTCACTTCAGTCGTAGACCGATGAAAGCCGCGACGATTTGAAATCAACATTTTTGGGAAATGTGAAGATTCAGAGTAATCCAATCGAGCACTCTTAGATCTTAGCTTACGCGAAATCACACAGCAGAGTCATCCGTCAACTCCTTCCCGATCCCTCGAAATTTGCGTCGATCCGCCAAGGAGCGACGTCCCACGAAATCCGATGAGCAACCGGCCGATGTCGGGCGAGTTTTGAGTTTCCAGCAATCGCTGGTCGGTCGAGAATCAAGATTCTCAAAGGCTTGTGAAATTTGCCTAAAAAATCGATTCAATCGAATGAGCCGAGCACTCAATGGCATTCCTTTTGCGGTTCTAAAAACCGTCCTGATGAAGAACCAAATCGAAAGATTCACCATAGAGGAGAACAACATGGCAACTCCAAATCGTACGGTCGCAGTCCATGAAAAAGACCTCAATCCGGATCCGATCACTGGTGAGCCGGGCGCTCACCCCGTCGGCGCGGGGATTGGTGCCGCGGCGGCCGGGGCGGCGGCGGGAGCGGCCGGCGGCGCGGTCGCGGGTCCCGCGGGCGCCATCGTCGGAGCCGTGATCGGCGGCGTGGCCGGCGGGCTGGCGGGCAAGGAAGTCGCGGAGTCGATCGATCCGACCGTCGAAGACCGTTATTGGCGTGAGGAATATCCGACGAGGCCCTATTATGACCAGTCCGTAACCTATGATGACTATCAACCGGCATATCGCTATGGCTGGGAATCACGCCCGAGATATCTCAATCGCACTTTCAACGATGTTGAGAATGAACTGGCACGCGATTGGGACAAAGTGAAGGACCGATCGAAACTGACCTGGGACAAGGCCAAGCATGCGACTCGCGACGCCTGGGATCGCATCGACCGTGCCTGAGCAATTTCGTACAAGCCGCCGAGCAGATTGTTGCTCGGCTAGTGTTCCCTGATTGGTGATAGTCAGAAGCCGGTGGGGCGACGACTTCCTTGTCGATCGTGCCCCCCGGCTTTTGTGTTCTTTGATCCATTGCGTGGAGCCTCCGGAGGGTTGTCCGTTCCTAACAGCCACTTGAGCACGGACACCGATTGTCGTACGCTCGCCGAGTCGTTCGGAACTCTAAGAAGAGTCGTGCCTTTCCTGGAGTCGCCGAGCAAATTCAATCGGGATCGACCGCATGCCGACCGTGCTCGTCACCGACTCCACGTTCGAAAGTCTCGACATCGAGCGGCCTATCCTGGAACCCCTGGGATGCGTGATCGAGCATCGCCAGACAAGGTCTTCCGCCGATCTCCTGGGACTCGGGGTTCTCTCGCAGGCCGACGCCGTCATCACGCAATTCGCAAGGCTGGATCGTGCCGCCATCGAGGCGATGACACTCTCCAGGGTGATCGTTCGCTACGGCATCGGCGTCGATAACGTCGATCTGGATGCGGCTCGTGAGCAGGGAATTCCCGTTTGTAACGTCCCCGACTATTGCATCGACGAGGTGGCCGATCACACCCTTGCCTTCATCCTGGGGATGACCCGGCAGGTCGTCCGCCATTGCGACCACTTACGCAATGGACAATGGGGGCTCGCCATTCCCATCGACGGGTTCAGGACACTCCGCAACATGACCTTGGGGGTGGTCGGTTGCGGAAGGATCGGGAGGGAAGTGATCCGCCGGCTTGTGCCGTTCAAGTGCCGAATCCTGGTCCTCGATCCGGTCTTGAGCCGAGTTGAGAT
>CALKTZ010000228.1 GCA_937997355.1 uncultured Planctomycetales bacterium
GTCATACGACTTCCACGCGGCCGAGGTGTTGCAGTCGGTCGTCGAATCCCGCAAGGGGGGAGAAACCGGCGTCGCCGAGGTCCGATTCGTGGAAGGAGACGACTTCCAAAAGACGGCCGAGGCCGGCCTCTGGTCCCCCAAGCTCGCCGACGCGGCCATCGCCGCCAATCCCGTCTTCGCCGGCACTTCGTCCCTGCGCGAGCTTTCCGATCATCCCAAGTTCGGCAAGCGCAAGCCGCACGGAATCCTCGTCACCTACCGCAACGGCCTCAAGGCGTTCGTCATCGGCGGGGTCGGCGACGCCACCACCTGGAGCTTCTCGGCGCAAGTCGTCGGGGAAGATCGGCCCCGGGCGACCTCGTTCTACGTCGGCCCCTGGGAAAACCGCAACCTCTTCAAGGCCCTCTCGCACGCGATCCAGGCCCATTTCCGAGGCGAAAGGACCTATCCGGTCGAGCGGACCTTGCTGGTGACCGGAATCCTCGAAACGGCCATGCGATCCCGTCGCGACAAGGAGGCGCTCGAAACCCCGCAACTTGCGATCGCCTACGAGCCCACCGACTTCCGGGCGTACCGCGAGATGGGGGATACCTGGAAGATCCTCACCCCCGAGATCCCTCAGCCACCGGGGCTCGACACCTTCGGCCGATCGGTGTCATAATTTGATCGAATCGCCCCGCCCGATTGCCGTGCGGTTCGAACTCGCCCTCGTTCGATCACCGCGCGGTCCAATCCGTGACCGCGATCATGATCCCCAGAACGATCAGGCTGACGACCGCCATCATCCCGGCGGGCATGAACTTGCGGTTTCGCAGGGCATAGCGAGAGCCGAAGAACAGGAACAGCACGATGGCCAGCAATGAGCCCAGGGCGATCCCCCAGCGATAACCGGCGAGCGACAGGGCCAAAGCCACCAAGGCGGCGATGGCGCTCACCAAACCGGCGATCAGCGAGGCATTGCTGCGAGCCTTCAGGAAACCGACAATGCCGCCGACGGCGAGCAGGGCCGCGTAAACCGCCAGGGTCGCGTGCGCGATATTGATGCTGATCATGAGGGTTCTCGGCGAGAAGCGGGGAGAGGGTCGGGGTCGTCCGGAATTCGGCCGTCCCCAACTGTAGAAGCCGGGTTCGATGGAGTCAACCGGCGGAACGGATTCGTTGCCCCGGGGCTGTCCGATGTCGTAGCTTAATCATTACAAGGCGAGGTACTATCACCGCGAGATAATATGAATCCCACTCACGAGATGGAAAATTCGAAATATTTCGTTTCGCAACAAAGACATTCTTCTGATTTTATGAATATCAAATCGTTTCAAGGCAGCGGATCCGCTGCGGAGATGAACGAACACGAACCGCCCACCTTCCTCGAGAGGCGCACCTCAATGCGGAATAACCTCGCGAGC
Source organism: uncultured Planctomycetales bacterium (assembly GCA_937997355.1). Classification (GTDB taxonomy): domain Bacteria; phylum Planctomycetota; class Planctomycetia; order Isosphaerales; family Isosphaeraceae; genus CALKTZ01. The sequence continues at coordinate 1,404 of CALKTZ010000228.1, forward strand.
GCGGCGATGACCGTCGCCTCGCTCATGGGTGTGATTGCGCTCGCACTCTTCGTCAGATATGTCATGCATCTCGGGGAACAGACCGGCGATTCGATCGCGAACGTTTTCGGCGTCACCCGCGAAGAAGAGCAATCCGACCCGGAAGTGTCTCAGGAAGTGATCGCCATCTACGTGACGCAAGCGGTCCTCAACCTGGCCAAGACCAATGACCTCGGGGCACTCGAAACCCAGGAAAAGCTCGCCTCGATGTTCGACCAGGCGGCCATCAAGGATCATTGGCTGGTGTCGGTGAATCGCGTCCACTTCCAAAGCGGCGCCATCGAGCATCGGCCGGTCATCGCCCGGCCCGGCAAGTATGCTCACCAGGCCATGAACGACCGGTTTCTGTTGCGATTGCTGGCGGGGAAAACACCCCCGGAGTTTCCGGCCCCCCCCGAGATCACCGTCTTTCCCGACCACCTGCTGAAGAAGCTCGCCGCGCTGAATCCGGATGAAGTCTGGAAGCAGCTCAAGGCGGAACTCGGAGAATGAAAGGGGCCCTCGACGAGGAGCGGGGAGGGGATTCCTCAGAAATTCGGCCGACGGCAACGGTTTCCGAATTCAAACGCAAAAATGCCCTCACCGGCCTCCGTCCCCTTCTCCCGAGAGAGAAGGGTGGGGCCGGTGAGGGTGCGAACATTCGCAAACAATCTTGAGGCCGCGATCCTGGAGGATCAGGGGGTCGGCGGCGGGACGTCATTCGCCGGATTCGGCCCCGGCTCGTCCACGTTGCCGGCCGGAGGGGGAGGAGGCGTCGCGGGAGCCCCCCCCGCGCCCGGCGCCGGGATCGTCGGCGGGGCCACGTTGCCCGGGATCGGCGGGATCGGCCCGAAGCCCGAGTTGATGTCGGTGGGGCGTCCCAAGCGATTCTGCATCGGGTTCTGGGCCCCGGCCGCCCGGGGCACCTCGCCGACCGGCGGGGGCTCGATGCCCATGGCCCGCATCCGCGCCCGCTGCGAGGCCGCCTGGGTGTTCGCCCAGGGGAAGGCCGGCGAGGACGGGAAATACTGGACATCGTCGTGCATGTACTTGCCCGAGGGCAGCGTCATGCCCGCGTATTCCACCTGGCAGCCGACGGAGGGCAAAATCCCACCCACCGCCAGCGCCGACAATAGCGCCAGGCGACGGCCCATGGACCCTCGTGGCGCCCCTCTGTGGGGTAACCGCATTGTTTCCACCCTCCTTGGCGTTCGCGGCGTCCTCTCGGATTGGGAGGGACGACCGTCGGGGAATCCATTCCCGATCTCAGGTCTGAATCACCGTCAATCTCCCGATGAATCGGCCCGCCAACGCCCGTCATCTGCCGGTTGGCGCGGTCGAGGGGATCTTGACCTACCTATGGGATCGGCCGAAAAGGCCGTCAAGGCCCAATGATTCCGGCCGGGACGAGAAAAAGTCTCATTCCCAGGAATCCGGACGATCGGCCTTGGCCGGTTTCGCGTCCTCGCTACAATCATCGGCCCATCAGCGGTTCGGGGTGAAATGAGTTCGAGGAAGAACACGGCGGGGCAAGCCTAGATGCAATCGTTGCACGAAACGAGGAAGCGGATCCTGGAATTGGTGGAACCGATCGAGGCCATCGAGGTTCCCCTGTCGGAGGCCGTGGGCCTGGTCCTGGCCGAGCCGCATTTCGCGGACGTCGACCTCCCCCCCTTCGATCGTTCCGCCCGCGGCGGCTACGCCCTGCGATCGGCCGACGCCAATCCCGGCCGATCCCTTCGAATCATCGAGGACGCCAATCCCGCCCCCCCGCCGGCATCCGCCATGATCACGCTCTCCCAGTCGGCCAAGCCGGCCGATTCCGGAGACGACGGGCGCGACTTCTCCTTCGGATTCGGCTTCGATGCCGACCTCGACTTCGCCGGGCACCCCGACGACGACGGGGAACCGACGATCTTCTCCCCCTTCGAAGATGACGAGCAGGACGTCGAGGACGCCATCGCCGAACTCGTCGATGAGGACCATCTCGCCGACACCTTCGACTTCGGCATCGAAATCGGACCCGACGAGGCAATTTGGGTTGAATCGGGAGACCCGATGCCCATCGGGGCCGATGCCGTGGCCGCCCCCGAGGATGTGCTCGTCGAGCCGGGGTTGGGCGGCGGACCTCCCCGCCTGATCGAGCTGATCGGCCGGATCAACGCCGGGCAAAATGTGGTGCATCGCGGCCATTTCCTCCGCGCCGGCACCGAAATCGAACGGGCCGGGACACGCCTTCGGCCGTCGATGGTCAGCCTGTTCGCCGCGCAGGGATGCGTCCATCCGGTTTGCCATCGCCGGGTTCGCGTGGCGATCCTCGCGGTCGGCGATCAGCTCATCCCTCCGAACGAGGCGCCGATCCTCCATCGCGAGCGGAATGCCGGCGGCCTGAGCGTGGCCATCCCTTGTATTCAATGGGGCGCGATGGTCCACGACCTGGGGACGGTCCCGGTCGCCGATCTCGACCGCGCCCTCCACCGGGCCACCACCGCGCCGGTCGTGCTGATGATGGCCCCCAACTCGCCGGTCGTCGCCGATGCCCTGGCGCTCTCGGGGCTCGAAACCCGCGTAAACGGCGTTTCCCTCGATCCTTGCGACGACCTTATCTATGGAGTGATCCGCGACGAATCGGGCCGGATCGAGTCGCACGTCTTCCGGCTCCCCCCGAATCCGGTCGCCGCACTCCTCGCCACCACGCTGCTCGTCGGCCCGCTGGTGGCCCGGCTTCAGGGCGAAGTCGCGACGGAAC
>CALKTZ010000229.1 GCA_937997355.1 uncultured Planctomycetales bacterium
ACATAGGTCGCGATGTAGTTGTGCGGCGGCGGGGTCAGGCCGGAGTGAAGCAGGGTCGGGTCTTGCACCTCGCCCCGGAGTGGTTGGGGGAGGAGGATCACGTTGCCGAGATCGATCCGCGGGATGACGATCGACTTTTTCCCTCGATCATCCCAGATCATCGCATTGCCGGGGGCCGGGCCCCATCGCTTGATGACGTCGGCCCGGACAGCTTCCGGGACCTTGCGGTTGAACCATTCGAGGTAGGTTGCCTCGGGGATCAGCACGGCCTTGCCGCTGGCGGCTAGGCGATCCAACTCGGGCTGGTTCCAGAGGCCGTATTGCCGGCCACGGTCGACCAACCACTCGATGAGGTGCCCTTCGTCCTCGGGGACGGTCGAGAGGGCATAACCGTCCAACTTCATGCGATTGAGGACCTTGACCATGCTCTTGGGCGCATGCAGGTGCATGCCGGTGGTGCTGCCGCGCATCAGCTCGTTCTGGCCGGCCTCGCGGTCGTAGTAGAGGAACGCAATCTTCTTGCCGGAGGCAGGCGTCTTCCGCAGCGCGATCCAGGAGGCGGCCCGGTCGACGAGATGATCGACCCGGTCGGGGATCGGGACGAACGCCTCGGCTCCCCCGCCGCCGTGGAGCGTCCCCGCGCCGATCTGGGGTTCGATCGCCCCCAGATGCTCCTGGCCGATCACCTGGAACGCGGCGTCGCTCGGCGTGAACCCTTCCAGGTGCGTGCGCCAGTGGTCGATCGAGTAACGTCGGATGAAGAGCGAATGCAAATGGGGGGCGTCCATCTTCGCCCGATATTCGGGGGTCTCGCTGCTGTGACAAGTATGGATGATGACGTCAGGCTTGAAATCGGGAAGATGCTTGCTCCCTTGCGTGCCGCCGTCGGTGAAACCGGCTGCGAGGATTCCTCTCGTCTCGAACGCGCGGATCAGGGCGGCGACGACCTTCGGTTGCTGGAACGCGAGATGGGCGCTATGCACCATGACCGCAGCCCTCGGCTGCCGTGCGGGTTTGCGCCCCTTGGATGCGGACCATTTCAGGAACGCGTCAATCGAGGTGAAGTGCCCCTCATGATCGGGGTGATATGGCCCCGTTGTGTCGTCTGCCTCGACGGGGGGGAGGATCTCGCCGGGGCGCTTCAGATATTTCATGGAGACGTAGACCAGGAACCGCCGGAGGTTCTCGGGGGATCGGGGGAAATATTTGGACATCTCCGCGTCAGCCTCGACCGGGTTGGCGTCTCCTTGATCCTTGAAAAAGGCAATGGCCGAGGCGCCCTCGCGGCCGAGCGCGAAGATCCTCGCGGGGGGCTTCCCTGCTTTGGCCGCCAGGAAGAGCTTGCGATAGGCGTCCTTGTCGTCCTCCCGGCTGTGCTGGATGAAGATGAGTCGGTAATGCGTGAGATCGACCTTCTGGGACGCGATCTCCTCGTCCGAGACGTAATCCACCCGCAGGCCGAGTTCCTTCCCGAATCCTTGGAGATGCTCGAAGACGCCGCCGTGCAGGCCGATGAACGCGACCCGGGGGGATGTTTCGGGAGCTTGAGCTTGCGCGGAAATGCAGACGAGAAGGATCGCGATGAGCCACTTCGCCGCGAGCTTGTATGATCTCGCGGCGCTGATTGGGGCGACTCGAGCAGGCACTCTCATGGGAGATTTTCCGGAAGCGGGTTGGATGTCTTCTTCGACGGTGATGGCTTGGCTCCGGCCATCGGCAGTTCGGCACGCTTCGATCCTCGTCTCACTCAATATTGATCGGCACCGATCACTTCGCCGCCGGCGCGGGTCGCCAGGGCGTGCCAGACGTCTCCGGAGACGGTGTCCTTGACGAACTGGATGTGGCCGTCGGCGAAGGCCTCGTTGATCCCGCCCGGGTGGAAGCTCCGGGCGCTGTAGAGCCCGTTGGTGTCGCCGGCGCAGTCGGCCTTCCGGCTGTTCGGGGTCCAGTAATGGTTGACCGTCGATCCTCCGGACATGCTGCCGTGGAACCAACGGCTGCCGCGCGTGCCGCTATAGGCGGGGATCGCATCGCAGTCGGCCTCGGTGAAGGTCGAACTGTAGCCGCCTCCACCCTTGTATTGACCGAGCAGGTCGAAGGCCGCGGGGGAGGTCGTGTCGATGCCGGAACCCTTGATCGATTCCACGAATGCGCCGGTGTTCGAAAGTCCGTCGGTGATCTCGGCGAATTTGACGCCCGAGCCGTCGAACATGAGGCCGTTTCCGCTGCCTTTCGCCATCGTCCCGGTACCCGCGACGGCGAAATAATTCGTCGGGCCATACTCCTCGTTAACCTGGCCCTGCTTGCGATCGCTCGGGCAGAAGTAGGTGGCAATCATATAGGAGATTGCCGTTGTGTTGGCCATGTCATAATTGTTCCGGGCATTTGGGGCGGTGGAATGGTCGAAGTTGATGAAGTTGTAGAGTGCCCCCCCTTCGAGTTGAGGGAGGATCTGGGCGAGCGACGACCAGTAGTGCGGCGAGTTCGTTCGCGCGGACGGCAATCGCCCGTGCGTCCCCTCGTAATTGTGCATCGCCAGGCCGATCTGCTTGAGATTATTCGTGCATTGGATGCGCCTGGCCGCCTCACGCGCGGCCTGGACCGCGGGCAAGAGCAGTGCGATGAGGACCGCGATGATCGCGATGACGACGAGAAGCTCGATCAAGGTGAATCCGAGGCGTTTCATGGCGGCCTTTCGTGATAGGTCGGCGGTCCATCGTTGTCCACCCGCTCAGGTGGGAGCTGACGCCCGGAAAGCAAATCATGTTCCTGTTTGGATTGGTTTTTTTAAAGCCTTGGAGTGCAGTGACATGCGGCGAACGATAGGAACTCTGTATTTGTCGGCGAGGCGAATTCCTGTCCAGTCCGAGGATAAGTTTTGTCCAAGCTATCGAGAGAACCGACCTTCCGAATTGATGCAGGTGCTCTCCTCGAATGTTGAGCATCCGAGCCTCAACGTTGCGGGGATGGACAGGCGGTTAAACTCACGTCCACAATGGCAGTCACATAGACGGGCCTCAAGATTTACCCGACCTTCCTCCCGGACTTCCCATGCACCGAAGCATCATCCCTCTCCTCGTCCTGACCCTTCTCGAATGTTCCTCCATCGCGGGCTCGCCGGACTGGCTGGTTGATCCTGCTTCGTTCAAGGCGACGGTCGCGGAGGATCGCTCTCGGCAGGAGTTGATCCTTTCGAATGGTCTGGCGAGGCGGGTGATCCGGTTGGCCCCGGCCGCCGCGACCGTCGCGTTGGAGGATTTGACGACCGGGGAGCATCTCTTGCGGGCCGTGAGCCCCGAGGCGCGGATCGAAATCGACGGCAAGCCATTCCCGATCGGCGGACTGCTCGGGCAGCCGGTGGCGAATTACCTCAAGGACGAGTGGCTGGTGACGCTGAAGCCCGTCCCCGGGGCTTATCGGTTCGTCTCCTGGTCGGAAGGCCCCATCGAGGCCCGTTTCGCATGGAAGAAACATCCCGAGTGGCTTTCCCGCGATTTGCCGTGGCCGCCTCCGGGGCGTCATGTCCGCATGACTTACGCGCCCCCCGAGCAGGGCTTGCCGGAGGTTGATGTCCACTATGAACTCTATGATGGCCTTCCCCTCTTCTCGAAGTGGATCATTGTTCGCAATACGACCGAGAAGCCGGTTCGCGTGACTCGGTTCACGGCCGAGGAGTTGCGGCTCGTCGAGCCCGAGTCGACGGTGGATGACGCACCGGATCAGGAGCGTCCCAATCTCTGGGTCGAAACCGACTACGCTTTTCTCGCAATGAACGGCGCCCATGCCTCCCGGCAAAGCGTCCACCTGACCCCGGACCCGGACTACACGTCCCAGGTGCATGTCGGCTACGGAACGCGTTGCTTGCTCCGGACTGCCCCTCCGATCGGGCCGAATCAGGAGATCGCCCCGAGTGGATCGTTCGAATCTTTCCGGACCTTTGAACTGCTCCTTGGCGCCACCGACCGCGAGCGCCGGGGCCTGGCCCTCCGCCGGATGTATCGGACCCTCGCCCCCTGGTCGTCCGAGAACCCTCTCATGTTCCATGTCCGGAGCGCCAAGCCGGAGGATCTCCGCAAGGCGATCGCGCAGGCCGCGGACGTCGGCTTCGAATTGTTAATCATGACCTTCGGCAGCGGCTTCAACTTCGAGAGCCGCGACCCCGCCTATCGTGCCGAATACAAGCAGATCGTCGACGAAGCACGCGGGCGCGGCCTGGCGCTGGGGGCTTACTCGCTGCTGGCCTCGCGCGGCGCGGCGACTCCCGCCGATAACACCCAGGGCTCTCCTCCCCGCTTCGGAGTGATGCCCTGCCTTGGGGCAAAGTGGGGAATCGACTATCTCGCCCAGCTCCGCTCATTCATCGGCGAGGCTGGCCTGGGTGTGTTGGAACACGACGGGTCCTATCCCGGCGATCGCTGTGCCGCGACTGATCATCCGGGGCACACGGGCCTGGACGATTCCCAATGGGTCCAGTGGCGCGCGATCACCGATTTCTACAAGTGGTGCCGTTCCCAGGGGGTTTTCCTGAACGTCCCCGATTGGTACTTCCTCACCGGCTCGAACAAGACCGGGATGGGCTATCGCGAGAACAACTGGTCGCTGCCCCGCGCCGAGCAGGAGATCATCGAGCGTCAAAATATCTACGACGGGACGTGGACCAAGACCCCGTCGATGGGATGGATGTTCGTCCCGCTCACCGTGTACCAGGGCGGCGGCGCGGCCGCCACGATCGAGCCGCTCGACGCCAATCGCGATCATTATGAGGCCCGCCTCGCGAACCTCCTCGGCGCGGGGGTCCAGGCCTGCTTCCGCGGCCCCCGGCTCTACGACACGGATGCGACCCGGGCCGTCGTGAAGCGTTGGGTCGATTTCTACAAGGGCCACCGGCGAATCCTCGACAGCGACCTGATCCACCTCCGCCGCGCCAACGGCCGAGATTGGGACGGCTGGCTCCACGTCGATCCGCAAGGCTCGGAGAAGGCGCTGGCCTTTCTCTATAACCCACTCTCCGAGTCGATCGAGCGCGAAATTCGCTTCCCGCTCCATTATGCCGGCCTATCGGAGACTGCCCTGGTGTCGGTCGCCGGTCAGCCCGCGACGGCCGTGAAGCTTGATGCCGACGAGTCGGTCTCGCTGAAGGTCACGATCCCGGCGCGTAGCCGGACCTGGGTCATCTTCACGGCCCCTTGAGCCGCGACGGATGCGACGCCCAAGCTCTGAGTTTGCCCCGGCGAGTCAGTGAAGCATCCGGATCTGATCCAGGAGGTTCGGATCTTTGATTTCCTGATCGCGAGCCAGCAGGATCACCTTGCTCAGGATCTCGGCAGTCTTGGGGTCGTCATCGGCGAATGGCAGGAAGATCCGTCCTCGGTGCTGGCTGTGAACCGGCACGATGAAGAGGGTCCCCCCGGGCATCATGTGGGTGGTCGCGCTGCCGAGGTGGACGCTGTATTCGCCGAGTGTTCCATCGATGAATACGTGCGGCTCCTTGATCCGAACATTCTTGATCTGGAGGAGCGAGAGGGTTTCCTTGAGCAGTGCGGAGCGAAGCTCAACCGTGCTCGCCGAGGCTTCGTGGTCGACTTCCCCGCGATGTGCCACGCTCACGATCAGGTCGACGTCACGCATCACTTCGCTGAAAAGGCGAGGCGGGAGATCCTTGAGGTCGCTCGCCTTGTCGGCCCCTCTCGCCGCGAATCGGATCCGTTCGATCGTCAGCCCCTCGATATCGGCGGGGGTGTAAAACGCCTCCATGAACTCGATCCAGGCCACCATTTTCTCATGGTGGAACGTCCGGAAGACCCCGGCTTCGGGCGCCGTGATCCAGCCTCGCGAGCCGAGCAGCGCCAACGCCTGGCGAGGGTTCACCTGCTGGCCGGCGTAGCGGCGACTGAATGCCGCGTCACTCCGCTCCTGGCCGGTCAGGACGTAGAGCTCTCGAAAGACCTGTTTGAAAGGTTGAACACGCTCGCTCGCGAAACAATCTCGCTGCCACTCCGTCCAGCGTCTCGACTCAAGAAAATCGGCCGGGTGCGCCAGCCTGAGCGTCTCGGTCTTCTTGATCGGCTCCACATTGCCGGCCTGATCCCTCAGGCCCTTCCCGCCGCTTACCGGATAGCCCGCGATCCCTTCGCCGATGAACACAAGGCGTTCGAGCATGGGACGAAGGATGACGTTATTCATCAGCTCGATCAGCGACTCGCCGCTGAAAGCATCTCCGCGACACATGGCCTCCTCGAGCGAGAGGCGCATCCGGCTTGAAGATCGCTTGAGTTGCGTTCTACGCTCGACCAGTTCCTCGACGACTTCGGCCTTCTTGACATCGGGCGGAATGCTCTTGAGAGGCCTTTCTCCGCGTTTCACGGAGATCTCGGGCTGGCCATCGGGGTCGATCGCGAGGCTCACGACGACATCCTTGACTTGAACCGCGACCGGA
>CALKTZ010000230.1 GCA_937997355.1 uncultured Planctomycetales bacterium
GCTCAAGTTCCCGACCAGCTCGGCCGTTTTGGCGCATTCGGCGGGCGATTCGTTCCCGAGACCTTGATGGACGCCCTCAACGTCCTCACGAGGGAATACGAAATTGCCAAGGCCGACCCGGAATTCCAGGAACGGCTGAATTACTATTTAACCCAGTACGTGGGCCGACCGTCTCCACTGTTTCTGGCGGAGCGACTGTCGAAGCAGTTCGGCGGGGCCGACATCTACCTGAAGCGCGAAGACCTGAATCATACCGGCGCCCACAAGATCAACAACGCGATCGGCCAGGTCATGATCGCCCATCGCATGAAGAAGAACAGGGTGATCGCCGAGACAGGGGCGGGACAACACGGAGTCGCCACCGCGACGGCCTGTGCCCTCTTCGGGATCGAATGCACCGTTTACATGGGGGAAGAGGACATTCGGCGTCAGAAGCTGAACGTCTTCAACATGAGGACGCTCGGTGCCAAGGTCGTCCCGGTGACGACCGGCTCGCGCACGCTCCGGGATGCCACCAACGAGGCCATGCGCGACTGGATGGGTTCCTCGACGGAGACTCATTACACCATCGGCAGCGTCGTCGGGCCTCACCCATTCCCCATGATCGTCCGGGATTTCCAATCGATCATCGGCCGAGAAGCCAGGCAGCAGTTCCAGGACCGTAACGGACGCCTGCCGGATGCGGTCGTCGCCTGCGTTGGCGGCGGCTCGAACGCGGCGGGGATCTTCTACCCGTTCATCAACGATCAGGCCGTCGAACTGGTCGGCGCCGAGGCGGGGGGGCGCAGCGGCAACCCGGGGGATCACGCCTCAAGCCTCACGCAAGGCAGCCCCGGCGTCCTGCATGGCAGTTTCAGCTACGTGCTCCAGAATGACGAGGGGCAAACTTCCGACGTCCATTCGATTTCGGCGGGGCTCGATTATCCAGGTGTCGGCCCCGAGCACAGCCTCTGGAAAGATGCCGGACGCGTTCGGTACGAGAGCATCACCGATCACGAGGCGCTCGACGCCTACCAGCAAACCGCCCGATTCGAAGGCATCTTGCCCGCGCTCGAATCCAGCCACGCGATCGCCCAGGCATTCAAGGAGGCGCGTCGGCTCGGGCCGGGCAAGGCGATCGTGGTCTGCCTTTCCGGTCGCGGCGACAAGGACGCCTACGAAATCGCCCGGCTGCGTGGAGAGCCGATCTGATCGCTTCTGATCGATCCACCCCGTTGCACTCACTCCCCCAAAATCAGCCCTGACCCCGGACCCTCTCCGTTCCATGAAGAACCGCATCGATGCGCTCTTTTCCCGCCTCAAAGCCGAAGGACGCCGGGCCCTGATGCCCTTCCTGACGGCCGGCGATCCCGACCTCGCCACCACGGCACTCCTGATCTCCGAGTTGATCGGCCGAGGGGCGCACCTGCTCGAAATCGGCATCCCCTACTCCGACCCGATTGCCGATGGCCCCGTCATCGCGGCGAGCTATCATCGCGCGCTCGAACGGGGGACGCGCGTCTCCCATATCTTCCAGACCCTCCGCACGTTAAGGGCAGAAACATCGGCAAGGCTTGGTGAGGCGCCTTTGGTCTCCATGGTCTCGTACTCGATCATCAATCGCATCGGTGTCGAGCGATACCTCAAGGATGCGGCGGAGGCGGGATTCGATGGTTTGATCGTTCCCGACCTCCCGGTGGAAGAGTCGGAATCGCTCCTGAAACGGGCCACCGATTCGGGCTTGAAACTGATCCAACTGATTACTCCG
>CALKTZ010000231.1 GCA_937997355.1 uncultured Planctomycetales bacterium
CCACGCTCGCACACCTCGCCAATCGAGCCGAGCCCCACGACTGGGTGCTTTGAAGTTTGCACCCGACCTCGTGACTTATCCCGATAATTTCAGTCGGGATTCTCGGCAATTTCTCTTGCTGAGTTGGTAAAGTGTCGATATAAACCGGCAACCGGTTGTTGAAACGGCGCGGCACTCATGAGCAAATGAGTGTACGGTCGATGGGATGGGCGCGTGAAGCGGGACTCGAACGCAAGGAAGCGGGAGGGGTCATGCGCGGACGTGGGCAAATCCTTGACATGTTCCGGCGGTGGGACGCCCGGCCCGATGCGGTCCCCCTGGCCGAGATCGTGGATTCGCTGAAGCTCCTCGACCTGGATCGAGCCGAGCTGGCCGAGGCGGTCGGGTTCGACGAGCGGATCTACCGCCGGGTGTCGATCCATCGCCGGCCTCATTACGAGGCGTTGGTCCTCTGCTGGAAGAGCGGCCAGCGGAGCCCGATCCACAATCACGAGGGATCGTCCTGCGCGGTCCGCGTGGTGGAGGGACAGGCGACCGAGACGCGCTACGCGATGACTCCCTGCAACCTGCTCGTGCCGATGCGTTCGGAGTCCTTCTTGCCCGGCTCGGTCATCGGCTGCCGGGGATGCTGCGTCCACCAGATGGCCAACTGGGAGGCCGCCGATCGCGACCTGATCACCCTTCATGTCTATTCGCCGCCCCCGAGATGTTGGCGATATTTCACGCTCGATGAGACCGCCCTGGTCGATCACGATCGCCTGATCCGCGATCGCGGGGAAACCCTCATCGCCGATCTGGCACATCACCATTCTCGTGGTCCGATGGGAATCGGTCGCCGTGTGCGCGGAGGAATGCCATGGAAGACATGAAGCCTTGCGACTCGGAGCAGGTCGTCGCGGTCATCGGAGGGGGATTCAGCGGCACGATGGTGGCCGTTCAACTGGCGAGGCTCGCCGGCACGCGGCGATGTCGCGTCATCCTCTTCGAAAAGGGCAATCGGTTCGCGCGAGGGGTCGCCTACGGCACGACCTGCGAGCAACATCTGCTGAATGTCCCCGCCGGGCACATGAGCGCCTTGCCGGACGAGCCTTCCCATTTTCTGGACTGGCTCCGCCGGCATGATCCCGATGCGCACGCCGGGACATTCGCCTCGCGTCAGCAGTACGGCAACTACCTGGAGGAGTTGCTGGGTTCCACGGCCGGGACGTCTCCGGTGGAGATCGAACTTTCGAACGATGAAGTGGTGGACCTCGTCGAGGAACCGTCGGAAGGCTCGATCACGTTGAAGACCGCGCGGGGGAATTCGAGACGTGCCGATCATGTCGTGCTGGCGCTCGGGCATGCCCCCCCGCAAGATCCCGCGGGGCTGGTGCGGCCCGGCCACCTGCCGGGCTACTTCGCCAATCCCTGGAATTCGGGGGGGCTCGAAGGGCTCGACCCGTCCGACCCGATCGCGCTCATCGGCACCGGCCTGACGGCCGTGGATCTGGTCATCGAGGCCGAGGCGCGAGGTCATCGAGGTCCCATTCATGCGTATTCCCGGCACGGGATCTTGCCCCATCGGCACCAGGCCGCTCCGTCCAGGGTCCATTCCGGCCATACGGACATCGCGGGAATGCACACTCCGACGGCGCGGTCGCTCCTGAAGCAGGTCCGGTCGGAAGCGAGGCAATGGCAGGCGGAAGGGGGAGACTGGCGTTCGGTGATCGACGGCGTGCGGCCCGTCGCCCAGACACTTTGGCGGGGCCTTGCCGAGCCGGAACGCAGGCGATTCCTCCGGCACGTCGCCCCCCGCTGGGACGTCCATCGGCATCGGATCGCGCCCCAGATCGACGACCGGATTCAGGCAGCCCGCGAGGGAGGGCAGTTCGAGGTGGTCGCCGCGCGAGTCCTCGCGCTCGAAGTCGACGAAGCAACCCGGGGGATTCGCATGAGAATCCGGCCTCGGGGGGCCTCGGAGGACGAAAGCCGCGTCTATCGACGCGTCTTCAATTGCACGGGGCCGTCGCGTGATATCCGGGCCGGGTCGTCGCCGCTCCTGAAGGCCATCATCCGGCGCGGCCTCGGGCAACCCGGCCCGCTGGCGCTGGGCCTGGATGTCGGGGACTCGGGAGCTTTGATCGCGCCGGGCGGGCGAGAGAACGCCCGAATCCTCGCGATCGGCCCGCTCCTGAAAGAGAAGCTTTGGGAGACGACGGCAATCCGAGAACTGCGGGTTCAGGCGGCCGACCTGGCACGACAAATCTTATCGTAGGTTTTTGCAACATCATGAGTTGCGGAATGTCCGAGGATCGATTGCGGTTCGCTCCTCGAAATTCTTTCATTGCATCCGGATGCCGGCCACTCGACCGCACTCGATATCGGGACTTCGAGGAATCGAGTCGTTTGTGTAGAATGATCTCGATCGATCCAGGTCTGTCTTCCATGACGGCGTTGCATCAGCCGTTCAAAGATGCGCATGTATGGGAATTCGCGTTGATCTCAGTCGAGACGAATCGATTGCTGATGCGATTAAACAATTGCGAAAGATGATTCATGCCGAGGGCGGCTATCCGGTCATCTATCCAAAGTGGCATAAGAAACGATACGACTACTACCAGAAACCCAGCGTTTATCGTCGCCGAGTGCGGTGGGTCTGCCAATTGAGGATGCGGCGTAGATGGCCTTCGGGGATCTATTTTGACCCTGATCAACAATGGTTCGATGATGTGTACGTGAGGCCGGACCGGGAGTGGGGTTGCCTTTATCCGCGTCAGAGGCGTCGCCGCGTTCGAAATGCAAAGGGCCGGGGTTAAACCCCGGTCGTGTTTAGCCGGAGAAGAAGCGCCGATCGGGAGATCGGCGTTCCCAGGGGGCCTTCCTTGTTCGGCGCGTGCCCCAGACGACCCCGCCGAATCCCACGACCGGAGAAGAGTCGCCGATCGGGAGATCGGCGTTCCCAGGGGGCCTTCCTTGTTCGGCGCGGGTCTCCCGACCCCGCCGAAACCGCTGACCGAAGGTCTCCTGGATCTTCGCGCTTCGACCCGCGAAAAATGGGACAGGCACGCGCGGAGTACCGGCGAGCCAGTCCCGTTTTCGCTCCGGCCTCGGTCACACAGGCTCAGCAGGTGCAGCAGCAGACGGGCATGCCGTTCATCATCATGCAGCAGGTGCAGCCGGCCTTCATCATCATGTTGCAGCAGTCGCAGCAGGCCTGGATCATGTCGCAGCAGGCCTTGTCGCCGCTGGTGCAGGTCATGCAGCAGCCCATCTCCGTCATCTCGCACGTGCAATTGGCCATGGTCATGTTGCAGCAGCAGACGCACATGCCGTTCATCATCATGCAGCAGGAGCACATGCCCCCCGCCATCATCATGCAGAGGTTCTGCATCATGGCGGCGGAAACCTTGTCCTCGCAGACGCAGTTGATCTTCATACCGCCTTCGCACTTCTCGAAGGTCATCTTGCAGCGGGGGACCATCATCATGTTCATCATGCCGGACGGCATCGTGCCCGCCGCGGCACCCATGCCCATCATGCCCATCCCGCTCATGGCGCCGGGCATGCCCATCATGCTGGGCATCGATCCGCCGGTCATCCCGGACATCCCCGGCATCCCCATCCCAGCTCGCTCCATCGTCTTGGTTGCCGCCATTTGAATTCCCCTTCGAGATTGAACTTGATCGAAAGATGTCGCGGGCCGATTCGCCCCGAATTGGACGGCATTGTCTCGCGGTCGCGGCGCGATTTCAAGAGAAATATAAAAATAATATTAGTATACCATTATGAGTAAGATGATCATCATGATGCCGTTGGTGAAGTATTCGCTTTCTGCGGGCTCATCCGTTCGCGGAGCCACGCGTACCACTCTTCCAGGCCATCCCCGTGAATGGCCGAGACCGGGATCATCCGGATCGACGGGTTCACTTGGCGGGCATAGGCGAGGCAGGTCTTCACATCGAACGGGACATGCGGGAGCAGATCGATCTTATTGAGGATCATCAGGTCGCTATTACGGAAGATATGAGGATATTTAATGGGCTTGTCTTCTCCCTCGGTCACGGAGAGGATGACGACGCGGGCCGACTCGCCGAGGTCGAAGAGGGCCGGGCAGACGAGGTTGCCGACGTTCTCGATCATGACGACCGAATCGGCCGGCGGATTCAACTCCTTGAGCCCCCGCTCCACCATCACGGCGTCGAGGTGGCAGCAGGCACCGGTGTTGATCTGCACGACCCGGCAGCCGGTGGCCATGATCCGCTCGGCGTCGTGGGTGGTTTCCTGATCTCCCTCGATCACGGAGATCGGCAAGTCGCCGCCGAGGTCGCGAATCGTGCGCACCAGCAAGGTCGTCTTCCCCGATCCCGGCGCGCTCACGAGGTTCAACGCGAGGATGTTGCGGCCGGAGAACCAGCCCCGATTTCGTTCCGCCAGGCGGTCGTTCCTGGCGAGGACCTGCATCTCCAGGCTGATGGTCTCCCGGTGCGAGGGAGCCGGGTGTTGATCGGGGTGATGGGCGTGGTCGTGGTGATGATGATGGTGGTGATGTTCGTGGCCCGGGCCATGGCGATGACCATGCTCGTGATAGTCCGATCCGGGGTGCTCGTGATGTTGCTGGTGATGCGGTTCGGCATCCCGAGGCTCGTGGGCGGCGTCGATGGCGATCGTCCGGCCGGTCTCCAGATCGGTGAGCCTCGCGCCGGAATGGTCGGAGCAACCGCAAGTCGCGCACATCATGTCACCTCGAATTCCTTGACCTTGAGTTCTTCGCCGGCGAACCATTCCAGCTCGCAATTCCCGCAGTCGCAGCGCCCGAAGGGGCGATCGAACGAGAGATCCGCCCCGCACTCCGGGCAGTGCGCCTTCCCCGGGATTTCGTGAATGACAAGCTCGGCCCCTTCGAGCTCGGTCCCCTCGCTGCACAGGTCGAAGCAGAAGTGGATCGCATCCGGCAAGATGGCCGACAGCTTGCCGATCTCCAGGGTGACGCTCGTGACGGTGCGCCCCGAGGCATGCTCGGAAACCAGCGAGACGATCTCTTGCGCGATCCCGAGCTCATGCATCGCGAGGCACCTCGAAGCGCGTTTGTTCGGAAGATTTCAGCCCGGCTTAGAGCGGTTCACGATTGGATTGCGCGGGTCGCGTTTTGTTCGGCGCGGATCACCCGACCCCGCCGAATCGCCCGACCGAAGGTC
>CALKTZ010000232.1 GCA_937997355.1 uncultured Planctomycetales bacterium
CTCGTTTCGGCGTTCGGGGCATTCGCATCTTACGAGTTCGTTCGAGGGAAATCGGTCAAGCTCTTGATGCTCGCCCTGACGCTCGGAGTCTTCGTCGATATCGTCGCGATGATCGCCCTGCCGATCGTTCGCGCACAGTTCATCGAAGAGACGAAGCAGGCCCATCAACAAATCGCGAAGACGAACGAGAATCCCACGCTCGACGACGACGATGAGGAGTTCGCCATCCGCTCCACCGTCGAATTGATCGAATTCCAGAAGATTTACCTGGGGCTCACATTCATCGGACTTTACGCAATTCTTTGCGTCTATCTGATGTCCCCCCCCGTGCGACGTTACATCAATCGTCGGCAGGTCGATCTATCGCCCATACCGCTATCCTAGACAGCGAGTCTCCGCGTCCGATCGCGCACGGCGCTTGCGGACTGCCGAGTTCACGAGAGGAGCAATTCCAACTCTTCGCGGCCGAGGTCGCTGATGAGGCTGTTGTCGGCGGTGATAATCGCATCGGCCAGGGCCCGCTTTTTCGCCTGGAGCTCGACCACCTTTTCCTCGACCGTATTCCGCGCGATGAGCCGGTAGGCAAACACCGGGCGGGTTTGGCCGATCCGGTGGGCGCGGTCGATCGCCTGGCTTTCCACCGCGGGATTCCACCAGGGGTCGAGCAGGAAGATGTAGTCCGCCGCCGTCAGGTTCAGGCCGAGTCCGCCGGCCTTCAGGCTGATCAGGAACACCTTGCAGTCAGGGTCGTCCTGGAATTGCTGCACCCTCGCCTGCCGGTCCCGCGTGCGGCCATCGAGGTAGGCGTAGGGGATTGCCTCCTCGTCCAGCCGCCGCTTGACGATCGCAAGCATGCTCGTGAACTGGGAGAACACGAGGGTCTTGTGCCCCCCATCGAAGACCTCGCGGAGTTGCGGCAGGAGCACATCCAGTTTGGCGCTCGATTCGCTCGACTGCTTCGATTTGTCGATCAAGCCGGGATGACAGGCCGCCTGCCGGAGGCGCAGCAGTGCCTCGAGAATCTGAATCTTCGACTTCTTGATCCCGTCTCGCGCGACGCGACCGAGCAACGAACTTCGATAGTGCTCGCGCAACTCGTCGTACAGCTTGCGCTGGGCGGGTTCCAGGTCGCAGTAGATTGTCTGTTCGGACTTTTGGGGCAGGTCTTTGGCGACCTGCTCCTTGGTGCGCCGGAGGATATACGGCCTGAGTGATTTCGCCAGGAGCGACCTGACCTCCTCGCCGGCTGCTCGGAAGTCGTCGCCGGCCTTGCCGACCCTCGCGGCCTTACCGAGCATTCCCGGGTTGAGGAACTCGAACAGGCTCCACAGCTCGCCGATGTGGTTCTCGACCGGCGTGCCGCTGAGGGCCAGGCGATGCTCCGCACGGATCAGTCGGGCCGCCTTCGCCGACTGGCTGCTCGCGTTCTTGATCGCCTGGGCCTCGTCGAGGATGGCGTAATCGAAATGGAAAGCCTTGAGGTCGATGATGTCTCTCCGCAGCGTGCCGTAGGTGGTCAGGATGACATCGAACTCTTCGAATTGTTCCCCGGACTTGCCGCGGCCGATGCCGGTATGGTCGAGGACTCGGAGATGCGGCGTGAAGCGAGCGGCCTCCTGCTTCCAGTTGAAGACGAGCGACCTCGGCACCACGATCAGCGACGGAGGGGGCCGTCGGCGTTTCCTGGGGGCGGCCCGCAGCTCGCGGCGTGCCTCCAGCAAGGCGAGCACCTGGACGGTCTTGCCCAGGCCCATGTCATCGGCCAGGCAGCCCCCGAAACCGAACTCCCGGAGGAAGTGGAGCCAACCGAGGCCGTCGCGCTGATAGCCGCGGAGCTCCCCCTGGAACCCGGCCGGCGGATTCTCGGGTGCGATGCCCTGGAACTGCCGAAGCCGCTCGCGCGCCCTCCCGAATTGCTCGTCGAATCGCGCCTCGGGCTGTTCGGCCAGCAGGGCGTCGAGCAGCCCGACTTGCGTCTGCCGGAACCGGAGATGATCCCCCTCCGGCGTGCCCACTCCCGCCAGGGGCGCATACTTCTTCAGCCACTCTTCCGGCAGCAGGCCGAAACTGCCATCGCCCAGCGGCACGAGGTCTTCGCCGCGCCTCAGGGCCGCGAGCAGGGTGGGAAGCGGCACCTCCTGGCCGTCGAAAGTCGCCCCGCCGTGCAGCTCGAACCAGTCGATTCCGGAGGTCACCTCGATCCGGAAGTCG
>CALKTZ010000233.1 GCA_937997355.1 uncultured Planctomycetales bacterium
GGGGGGCTGGAAAATCCCTTGCGCCCAGGCCGCTCGCTGCGAGGGGTCGGAGGGAATCACCACATCCAATCGTCTCGTCAACTCGCTCTGCAACTCAAGAAAGCTTGTGTAGAACGATGCCCGGTCGGCGATGGCCTTCATAACGTCGGCAACTTCAGACCCGATCCGCGCGCCGTCGGGGAGTCTGGGGAGCATCTCCGCCACCGTCCGCTCGAAACTCCCGGGCTGGGCCGCGACGGTCTGAGAAGCCAGGGTTGAGGCCAGACCATGGGCCGCCATGGCGGAAGCCGTGGCGTTGGCCGCATTTGCGGCGGTCTCATTGGGGGGCGAGCCCACGAGTACACTCACATCGTCGGGCTCGGAAATCGCTCCATCCCCGGATACCAGGAGAATGAATCGGTAGGTCCCCTGGGCGCTCGGGATGAATGAGAAGAAGGGTCCCTGGACCTGCGGATCGACGATCGACGGCCCGCTCACCTTCAACCATCGGGCAGTCGAACCATCCCCGGGCACGCTCCTCGAGCTATTCAGCGTTCCCCGGTGCCCGACCAGCCCAACCTGGTCGTGACCCGCGTCTGCCTTGATCTTCCCCGAGCTCCGAGATCCCCAGGAATCGCTCATCGACGACCGGATCGGCACATGGATCCGAAAGACCCGGATTCGATCGGGTTTGGCTGCCACGAGCAAGAATCCGAGCTGATCAGACCCACGCGGGATGGTGATCTGGATGGACGGTTTGGTAGGGTCATCGATCTCGACCGGCACCCCTTCTACCTGGCTCCATCGGAACTGGCTTCTCTCGACGACTTCGCGATCGATCCGGAGGACCAATCTGGCCCCCGGCACTGCGGGCGCATCGGTCCGGATCGTGACGTTCGACATCTCGACCGGGGGAGCACCAACTCCCTTGACCTCGGGCTGAGCCGATTCGCTCTCCGCTGGAGGTGTAATCGCCGGCGAATCATTGACGTTTCGTACGGCAATGTCTTTGGCACCAAGGGGAAAGGATCTCGGGGCGGTTCCCTGGGCCATGCCGGCCGGAAGCCAACCGGCAAGCATCCAGCCGCCCAGTAGGGGGAGACAAAACGATGACTTTGCAATCCAACCTGTACGGAGGGTCGCCTGACATCGCATCTCGCACCTCCTGATTGATCCTGTAAACCCCAACAAGCCGCCTTATTAAAAGAATCCTCACTCTTGTATCGACTGCTTTGCGCTCCGGATTGAGTCATTCGCGCATCTGTCATCCAAATCCGTGGTGGGTTCCATCCTTCCCTGTTCAAGGTGGAGTTCGGGGGCGAAGTCCGACGATCGGCCCCGCAGCCTTGAAGAGCCTCGGTCCTCCCGGATTGTTGAAATCCCCCCGACGCGGTAACATTCAGCAAATATCAAACACCCATCGCGGGAGCGGTCTCCATGCAAGCCCCGAGTTGCACAGGTCCAGTCCGACGCAGGGATTTTCTCCGGATCGGCACCCTCGCACTGGGCGGCCTGGGCCTCAATGATCTGCTCGCCGCCCGGAGTTTGGCCGCTCGCCCCGACCCCGAGACCTCGGTGATCCTGTTCTGGATGTGGGGCGGCCCCAGCCAGTTCGAAACCTATGACCCGAAGCCCGATGCACCGGCCGAGATTCGCGGCCCATTCCGCCCGATTTCTTCCCCCGTGCCGGGCATGAATTTCTGCGAAGTGTTCCCGCTTCAGGCGAAGCTCGCCGATAAGGTCGCGCTCGTCCGCTCGCTGCATCACACGATGTCGGCGCACAACGACGGCTCGATCGAGGTGCTCACCGGCAAGACCCCGATTCGTCCCGACCCCACGTCGACCTCATTCTCCGATCACCCCGATTTCGGCATGATCGCGAGCCGGGTCCGGGGCGTCCGGCCGGACGGGATTCCTCGCTATGTCGGCATTCCCAAACAACCCTTTATGACGCGTCCCACCTACTTGGGGGTGGCACATGCGGCATTCGATTCCGGCGATCCCTCGGCCCCCGATTCTCGTCCGGCTGCGCTCAAGCTCGTCGGCGGGCTCGACGGCCGTCGCCTCGACGATCGCCGCGGCTTGCTGAATCAGTTCGATACGATCCGCAAAGGGCTGGATGTGCAGAACGAGGATACCAGCCCATTCCGGCAGGCGGCCTTCCAGATGCTCACGAGCCCCAGGGTGGTCTCGGCATTCGATCTCTCCCGGGAAGACCCGAAGCTACGGGACCGCTACGGCCGCCACCTCTGGGGTCAGAGCTGTCTCCTCGCGCGAAGGCTGGCCGAAGCGGGCACCTCGGTCATCACGATCGATGCCCTGGCCCCCACACTGTCGGATCGTTACTTCAGCTGGGACGACCACATCAATGTGCAGACCCGCTGGGACCTCGGGGACGCGATGAAATACCGCGCCCCCTTCATGGATCAGGCGATCTCCGCGCTGATCGAGGACGTGTACGCACGGGGCCTGGATCGCAAGATCCTGATCGTGGCGGCCGGCGAGTTCGGACGCACCCCGAAGTTGGCGAAAGCCGATGGCCTGATCGGACGCGATCACTGGCCGGATGCTCAATCCGCGCTCATCAGCGGGGGGGGCCTACGCATGGGCCAGGTGATCGGCTCGACCGACCGTCGAGGCGAGTATCCGGCGGAACGCCCGCTCACGCCCCAAGACCTGCTGGCCACGATCTACCGGCACCTTCAGATCGATCATCGAGCCGAGTTCCGCGACCACTCGGGCCGTCCAGTCGCGATCCTCCCCCAGGGGGAACCGATCCGGGAATTGATCTGAGCGACTATTTTCTTCAGATCCCGACGGGGGGATTCCGTCGAATCAGTGCGTTGTTGAAAGAAGCTGGAAAACGGATTCGTCCTCGCGGCCGCCCGCCGCTGAAATTACTCAATCGGCACATCCGACCTCACCTGATCGACGCCGGCCCTCCGCGAAGAGACGCCCTGTCCGTATTTGAATCCGGGCTGGCTGCTGTCAAACCGCTTGATCATGCAAGAATCTTTGCTAACTTCCACGACCTCTGACCCACCGAAGCCATCGAGATCGCTTTCGAGGTTCATGCCCACCCAAACGCCATGCTCGGTCCCGAGATCGATACGAGCACGCCCGCCAGCCATCACGTCAATAATCTTCCCGCGGATCGGCGTCTTGAGGAGCATCGATCGCCACTGCCTCGGAATCTCCGGGAAAGCCCTGATTTCTTGCTCGCCCTTGCCTTCCCGGAGGTAAAAAGAATAGGCCGGAAACCGAGACTCCAAGCCGAGATTGATGCGATTGCAAAAACTCGATCCTTCGCCCTCCGGCACGAGATAGAGTCGCTTCCCCCAACGGACGGGAATGAACTCGGATGTCCTGCTTCTTGACCTGAATTCGGACGCCATCTCGGATAAGTCAACGATGAAAGATCTCAGGTCCGCACTGAGTCGAATCAGGTCACGGCCCTCATCCTCCTCGTCGGAGAGATCGGTCTCGGGGCACAAAACCCTGAGAAACCCTTCATAAGCGAGACCAAGAAACAAGCTGCACCTGCGGAGATTGATCCTGTCGGGAATGAGTACGAGATGACCCCCGACGGCCTCGGCACGCCCACTATTCCAATCGTAAACGCCCAAACATCCTTGAGTCTCCGACTGAAATCGGCCATCCGGGGTCACCGTCAGTGAATGCCCGACGAATCCATCCCCGAAGTGGTAGTTCCCGGCGAGGGCCGAAATCGGAACATGGGCTTGGTCCGGATCACCTTGCGGGTCGCCTAGTTGGAGCAGGCACAGAGTCGATGCCAGTAGAGCGTTAATGAACGGAATGTTCACCTCGCACCTCCGTGTCTCGATTCAACCGATCCATCCGTTCGTCGCACAATTGTCGATCCTAGCCGAGTAGAGGCTTTGCGCGAATCTCGAACGATGGTGACCAATCATCTACGATCCCCACCTTTTCGAAAAGAAATGCGGGCAAAATCGGGTCCACATGCTTGGGATCGCCCCTGTACAGGGGCGGCGCAACATCACTCCGTCGAGCTCAGCGACTCGTCCACGGCCTTGAGCCAGATAGCAACCGCCACCGCGCCCGGGTCGGGATGTCCCAGCGCCCGGTCCCCCAGATAACTCGAACGGCCCCGCCTCGGCGTCAACTCGGCCGTCGCATTCGCCGCGCGATCGGCCTCGGCAACTCCTTCGCCAAGCGCCGACAACGGCGTGTTCCCAGCTTGTAAGGCTGCCGCCATCGCCTCGGATGCCGGGATCAGCGCATCGAGCATGGTCCGATCGCCGACCGAGGCTCCTCCGATTTCGGCAATTCCCGCAGCCCCTGCCTGGAAGGCTTGCACCCAGGAGATTGCCTGCTTCGGGTCATTAGCACGAAGGCTGGCCGCCGCGCGGAACAGGGCCATGGCATACAGCGGTCCGGAGGTCCCGCCCAGCGACCGCTGGAGCGTCAAGGCCAGTTCGTGCAACGTCGAGGCCGGATCCTCGAGCGGATAACTCGGGAAAGCATCCAGGATGGCCTTCGCTCCCCGGCTCAGGCTGATCCCGAGGTCGCCGTCACCCGCCGCTTGATCCAACTCGGTGAGGCGAGGTTCGGCATCGATCAACGATTGGGACACCGCGCGGATCGCCGCGCCGAGACGCTTTCCCAGCGGAGAGCACGGCTCCCCGACGGCCGATTGTGTCCGAGTCGCCTCGGTTTCGGGGGCCGCTTCCTCCATCGATTTCGATCGGGGCCGATCGGCCGCGTTGGGCCACGCGGGGGCATCGGTCGAGGCATCCAGCAGGTCGAGACGACGATCGTCCACGGGGAGGACCGTCAACGAGACCCCGGCCATTTCCAGCGCCGAGAGGAACGTCCCGGCGTACACGCGTTCGACCCGCTTGCCGGCCTGCTCCAGGCGTTCGATCGCGCGTCGGGCGACGATCGCCAGCTCCATGACCGGCGTGCCGCCCAGATTGTTGACCATCAAAACAAGCCGATCGCCGGGGACTTCCACCAGGATCGGCCCCATCAGTTGGTCCACCAGGGCATCGGCCGGTTCGATCGGTATTCGGCGCACGCCCGGCTCGCCGTGGATTCCGAGCCCCAACTCAACTTCCCCCTCGCCGAGCGAGAAGCCCGGCTTGCCGGCGGCGGGGACCGTGCAGGGGGTCAGCGCGACCCCCATCGTCCGCACGGCGGCGGCCACCGCTCGGGCCTCGCCGGCCACTTCAGCCAGGCTCGCCCCCGACTCGGCCAGTGCCCCCGCGATCTTGTGGACCAGGATCGTCCCGGCCAATCCGCGACGCCCCGCATGCCCTTCGCCGCCGCTCAGGGCTACGTCGTCGGCCACGGTCGCGATCTCGACCGGAATCCCCTCGGCCCTCGCATGCTCGGCGGCCAGTCCGAAATTGATCCGGTCCCCCGTGTAGTTCTTGACGATCAGGAGCGCCCCGCGAGGACCCGCGACGGCGCGGATGGCGGCATGGACGGCATCCGGCCCCGGCGACGTGAAGACATCCCCCGCCACCGCCGCGCCGAGCATCCCCCGGCCGACGTATCCCGCGTGGGCCGGCTCGTGCCCACTGCCACCTCCGGCGATCAGGCCGACCTGCCGCTCCTTGGCCGCCTCCGCGTCGGCACGGATCAGGACCGATTCCCCCGCAAGGCGTTTCAAGCCGGGGTGAATGGCAACCAGTCCCTGGAGCATCTGCTCGACGACGGAATTCGGTTCGTTGATGAGTTTCTTCATCGCGAAAGATTCCCAGCCACAGACCGGAGAGGAGGAAACGGCGAGGCGCCAATAGCCCCCGATGGGGCAGGGGGTCTATTGGAACCTCGGCGCGACTCGTACACCAGGGGCTGGCACCCGAGCACCGTCAGGCCGACTTCGCTCCGAACACGGATTTCTCGAGTGCCTCGCCCGTTTCGAGCAGGCTCTTCAGGCTGGAAAGGATCTTCGGCCAGCCGTTCGAAACCGCGTTGATATACTTGGAGTCGGGCCTGTCCATCTCGTGGATGATCGTGAGCTTCACCAACTCCCCTTGCGGTTCCAGGGTGCAGGTCATCCGAGAATCCCCCTCCTCATGAAGCTCGGGCATGAATTGATTGCGCCATCGGAGCACCAGTTTTCGTTCCGGCTCGATCTCAAGCACTTCTCCCTGATCGGCGACCCGTCCATCGGCCAGCAACAGCGTCCATGAGGCACCGGGAATCCAATCGGATTCCTGCCGGGTGTCCATCCAATACTGGCGCGTGAACTCCGGGTCGCGCAACGCTTGCCACAGCCTTGGCGGGGTCGTGCGAATGTAGGTCACATAAACGAACCGTGAATCAGGCATGGGATTTCCCTTCCTCTTCGAGTTTTTGCTTGAGTTCGGCGAGCGCGCGCAGGTGCCCACGCTCAAACTTGCCGATCCAGCGATCCGAGATCTCGTGGATCGGCACCGGATTGAGATAGTGCAGCTTCTCCCGACCGCGCCGAATCGGCACGACGAGCGTCGCCTCTTCCAGGATTTTCAGGTGCTTCGTCACGGCCTGACGGGTCATCCCCATCCGCTCGCAAAGCTGCCCTAGAGTTTGCCCGTTCTGCGCGTGCAAACGGTCGAGCAGCATCCGGCGTCCAGGATCGGCCAACGCCTGGAATACCTTGTCGAGATCGTCCATCGCCCCATTATGCAACCAAAAGGTTGCATGTCAAGTCAATGGAAATGATCATCATCGATCATCGACGGGTGGACGACGCCCATCGATTGCATGATGGAAAAGCGCGAAGCGGCTCAGGGAACCGAGCGATGGAGGCGGAGCAGCAGCCGCTCGGCGCGGAAGACGATTTCGATGTCCTTGTTGGTGAGGGCATCTTCCAAAGCCGGCACGGAAACCGGCCCGAGTTCCAGCAGCCGCGCCTCGGCCGACTCGCGCACCTTGTGCGACCTGTCGCCGAGTTCCTTGACGAGCGATCGGGCGCGGTCCTGGAGTCGAGGATCGACCCCATGCACGACCAGGAGGCCCGAGCGGACGAACTTCTTGGGGGCGGGGAAGACGTCGAGCAGGAGCGCCTCATCGAGGGCCTCGCGGGTGAAGTGTGCCAGGACGATCAGTTCCCCCGGCTCGAACAGGGATTGGCCATACTGGTCGAGCATGGCCTCGACGACGTCGCGGCGCATGCCATGCCCGGTGAGCCTGCGCGTGAGGGCATCCCGGGTCTGCTCGCGATACGTGGGCTCGGAAGGCTTGCGCGCCGGGGTCATGGTGAGCTTGACCGGGGGGCCTTCGATGGCCGCCCCCTTCTTGCCGACATCCTCCGCGAGCCGGGCGGCCGTGGTGATGTAGAGCTTCCCTTCCTCGGTGACACGATAGCTCAGGCCGGCACCTCCCAGGAGATCGGCGAGGGCGTCGCGCGCGGCGATCCCGGCCCCTTTCAGGCTGGCCGCGCCGTTCAGGTCGATCTGTTCCTTGGCGAGCGTCCGATCGTCGACCTCGTAGCGGAGCCTGGCTTGCTGGGTGACGAGGTTGATCAACTCCCGCCGAGGCGCCTGCTGCACGGTGACGGTGATCGGCTGATTGAGGAGCTGATCGACGCGGGCGCGGACCGTGGCGTCCCCCTCGGCGGGGAGCGGCGGGATGGCCTCTTCTTTCTTCTCGGCCTTCTCCTTCGGCTTCGCCTCGGCATCCTTGAACAGCTCGTCGGCCTTCTTTTCCTGCTCGGCGGCTTTCTTCTTGGGATCGGGTATCTTGCGAGCCTCTTCCACCTTCTTCTTTTCTTCCGCTTCCTTCTCTTTCTCCTTCTCCTCGGAGTTGGCGCTCGGCAACTCGTCGAGCCAGCCAACGCGATAGCCCTGCTCGGCAGGGGCGATCACCGCGACATCCAGCAGCCGGCGGTTGGTCAGATTCTGGATCGTGTATTCGTCGGGACCGCCCCGGATTTTCAAAGGGATGGGGACGGCCAGCTCGGCATCGTAAGCGAGAAACCGCTCGTAATGGGTTTGATATTGGAGATAGAGCGCCGACTTGTTCTCCCGGAGCTTCGTCAGCCAGTGCGACTCCGGCAGATAGCTCTGGGGGATCTCCGCCGGGGGCGTGGCGGTCAGGTTGGAGCCGAACCACTGGAGCCGGCCGGTGTGCTCCTTGCTCGCGGGCCAGTGGGAAAGGATCATCCCCTTCTTCGCGCGGACGTCGACGTCGATATCCTTGCAGGGCTCGCCGAAGATTTGGACGACCGAGATCGGGGCGATCGGAAACTTGCCGGCGGACTCTTTCTCATCCGCCTTGGGACGGCTCGTCCCGACGACACTCGGCATCCCGTTCCGATAGAGGCGGGCGGAGTTGATCGTCGTCTGCGCGGGGTTGCCGACCCAGATCGACCACTCGTAGACCTCAACGGGCGATTGTGCCGCGGCCTTGTCGGCTTGATCGTCGGCCCCCTTCGGGGCTGCCGGTCCCTGAAACGCGGCGCTGCGCATGCCGGTCCCCAGCACGAGGGTGAACGCGAACACGAGACCGAGAATTCGCACGGAGATCGTTTGCATGGATCGGCTCACCCTGCGGACGGATTTTCCCGGATTAGGAGGCTCAAGGCTTGGCGGTCGCGGTCGCATTGTCGGGCCGAGGGGACGGCGAGGCTGCCGAGTCGGCCACCTTCGGCGGGGGCTCGCGATAGAGCCGGGCGTTGCCCCAGATCACCCGATCTCCCGCATCCTGCCCTCGTCCGTAATCGACGAGGAGCCGCAGTTGCTCCACCTTCTCGACCGGCAGCTTGAGCTTGACGGGAGGGCCGTCGGCGCGGAGGTCGGGGTTGGCGTAAAGTTCCTTGCCATCGGCGACAACCCGGCAATCGACCCGGCCCTTCCCCTTGGCGGCCTCGTCGAATCCCAGGGTCGCTTCGAAGGTGGAATAGCGCCCGCCGAGGTCATACGTCAGGAAGCAGCGGGAATGGACGGCGATGCCTCGCTCGAACGTTTGCCCGTTCACTTTCAGCGGCCCTCCCATGAGGCCAAGATCCGACTTCCAGGGAAGCCGATGGCCGAAGAAGGGCACCTCCTCCACCTTTCCCGGCTTCAGGTCCGAAAGGTAGGTCATGCGCCCCCCCTGAAATCGCACCGACTGAACATCAGCCGCCGGGAGATTCAATTCCTGGTTCCAGGGCGCGACAACCTTCCAGGTTTTCGTGTCCAGATCCTTCCAGCGCCCGGAGATGGCCATCCCCCCCGCCAGGGCGAATCGGGCTTGAAGCTCGTCCTGGCGATTGGCGACCCGCCGGGCCGCCAGGATGATCCCCTCCACCTGACTCATCGGCAGCGTGCGGCTCCGGTTTTGAAACCGAAATCGTAGCTTGTCGTTCTCCATCTCCTCCAGGATTCCGGCGATCGCGATGACCTCGCCCGTCTTAGTCTGCGCAAGCAATCGATCTTCCGCCCCCTGTTCCTTGAGCCGCTTAGCGAATGACTCCGGAGTCTCCTTGCGGTTGAGCAAGCCCAGGTGAAGCCCAACGATCCGCGACATGGGGACATCGAGGTGATCCTGCCACGGAGTGGTGACCTTCACCGACTCCGTCCCGATGCCGTCGAGCTTGCCGAAGAGCTTTTCGTCGCCGGCCAGGTAGAGCCAGACGTCGGGCTTGGGGGAAGCTGGGGCCTTGGGATCAATGGCAAGCTTCGGATCGGTGTGCTCGGTGATCTTGACCGTGGCATTGCCCATCTGCCCATCCTCGTAGTTCACGACGATGTTGAAATCCTTCTGGTGGCAATCCCCGGCGGGAGGCTCCAGGAAGAGATCGGCGGCCATCTCGGTCCCCGACCGCAGGGCGACCAAGGGCCAATCCTGCGAATCGGAGGTATCCAGCCGCCACGCCGCCGGGCCCTTGTCGGTCTGGCCGTTCACCGTGATCTGCTTGATCTTCGCCGGGCGCAACCCCGAGAGGGAGAGTTGCAGGTCGCGAATGCCGTTCTTTTCCGGCTCAACCTTGGGATGCTTGACCACCGCCGCCGTGCCGGGAGGGGGCGCGAGCACGTCGTCGGTCCCGTCGGTTTTCTTCTTCTCATCCTTGGATTTGGGCTTCGCCTCGGACTCCTTCTTCTCCTCTGCCTTGGGCTTGTCTTCCTTCCTGGCTTCGGCCTTCTTCTCCTCTTCCTTGGGCTTGGCCTTGTCTTCCTTCTTGGCCTCGGCTTTTTTCTCATCCTTGGGCTTGGCCTTGTCTTCCTTCTTCACCTCGGCCTTATTCTCCTCTTCCTTGGGCTTCTCATCCTTCTTGGCGCTCAGGCCGGGCTTGGTGAAATCCAGGTTCGGCTGCCCCACGAACCGGGCCGCCATCATGGGGGTGCGCTCGAATCGGATGCTCTCCACCTCATCGAGCGGGAGCTTGGCCTTGGGCTTCTGTTCGGGAGGCTTTTGAGCGTTCGCGGCGGCGGGAGCCGCCTGGGGTGCCGCCGCTGCCGGCTGCGCCTGCGCCGGTTTCTGGGCGACGGCGGGAACCGCCGGTGTTCCGGGAGGCTGGGCCGGTACTTGTGCCGGTTTCTGGGCGACGGCGGGAGATGCTGCCGTGGCAGACTGCGCCGGCGTTTGTGAGGGCTTGATTTCCCCCTTTTTCTCTCCCGGCCTGGTATCCGTTTTCGCGAATACGTCTTCGGGAAAATCGGCCCCTTTAGCAGGCGTCGGGACATCGGGCGGTGGATTCTTGGGCGTGCCGCCGACGATCAGCAGATTGCCTTCGATCGACGTCGGCTCGCCATAGACCACGGCGTCGTAGACCGATCGGACCGTGGTCCCCAGGCCGTTGATGCGATCGGCCCGGATGCTCAGGTTGGTCAGGAGTACGTTTACCGCCTCCGCGCCGTTGCGATTCGTGACGAACAGCTTGAGCGCGGCGACATCGTTCGGGCCGAGGGCGAGCTGCCCGAGGTACCGGGGCTGGGCGGATTTCGCGTCGGCGACCTGATAGCGGATCGTGGAGCCTTCGCGAACGATCTCGAGGCGAAATGAATCCCCGGCGGCGGGCGAAGTTCGGCGGGGGGGCTTGGGGGGTTTGCCGCCGGGAGGCATCCCTCCCATGATCATCCCCCGCTGGGCCATCATCTGCATTTGCATCTGCATGGGATTCTGGTTGGCGCTTGCATCCTTCTCGATCGCCCGATAGACATCCGTGCCGTTAGGTTCGAGGAGTCGGACGAGCGCGAGGTCGGGCTGATTGACATCGCCGAAGGCAATCGCCAGCCCGACCGCCACGCCATCCTCGAGCGCGGGCTTGGGTAACTTCTTCAGGACGAAGCTCGCCGAGATGGTGAAATCGCCGCCGAACCGGATCTGGGGCGGCGTCTTCCAGCCCGTCTCGGCGACCCCGGCCGCCAGCTCGACCCGCAGGCCCCCGTCTTCTCGCTTGAAGGCCTTCTTTTCGCCGAAGCCCTCGGCGTCGAGCACGGCCTGATCCAGGGCCTTGGCGCCGAACGATCGGTCGTAATCGGACGGGCCGGCGGCCGTGGCCGCCAGGCCGATCAGGAGTAAGGCGATTGCCTGCATCGTGAGTCCTTCAGTCGCCGGATGCGATTCAACGTTCCGCGAGGTTTAATCACTTGGCGGCGGGGTCGGCGATTGCTTCCGCCTCGTCCCCCTTGGGGGTCTTGGCCGACGCGCCGGGGGCGGGTGCGGCCTTCTCCTCGGCGAGCCGGCGATAGTAGCGTTCCAGGACCGTGCGATATTCCGGCGGAAAGCCTTCGGTCATGGATTGGAGGATCCGGTCTCGCTCTCGGGGAGACAGCTTGGCCCAATCCTTCTCGCTCTGTCCAGGATCGACGAGGTCGCCGATCCCGCCGGTCCCGCGCCGGATCGTGGACTCGCCGGCCGGTTTGCGAGGGTTATTCCGGACCATGGCTCCCTTGCAATTCGAACAGGATTTCTCCAGGGACGCGATCAACGCGTCGAGATCGCTCAGGATCACTTGCTGTTGCTTCTGGACCGGCTCGCCGGTCTGGGTCTTCACCAGGTCGCCGACCACGCCCGTCATTTTCCTGGTGATCTGGGATGCGGTCGGCGGGTTGGCCGTCGCGGACGAGGCCGAGGGAGTCGCGGACGGCTCGGCGAAGGTGACCGAGCAGGAAAGGGTTGCTGAGAACGCGGCGGCCGCGAGCGTGGATCTTACGTTTCTCATGGAATCTCCCGTCGGTTTGGGTGAACGATCAGGTCGAGACCTCGAAGTTCTTCCATCTCTCGGAGCAATCTTTCGCGCGGAAACCTTGCCGTCACTTGGCGGGAGTTCCCTTCGCCTTGGGAATCCCGGGGATGTCGGTCAATTCGGGCAGCTTCAGGATTTGTGAGATCGCATCGTCCTCGGGGGGCGAGGGCATTCGCGCGGCGATCTTCCCGAGCGAGTCGCGCAGCTCTTCCTGGACGACCTTGAGCGCCTCGATTTCGCCCTTCAACTCGGGCGAGAGGGAGGCATCGGCCCTGGGCCGGCCTCCGTCGGTGTTCTTCGTGTCGTCATTGACCCGACTCTGGATCAATCGGATCATCTTCAATTCGGCGATGAGCCGATTCAATTCCCGTTCGAGCGCCCGCAGGTCGCTCGGGAGCGGGGCGTTGGGGGGCGGGGGCGTGGTAGGGGGAAGCCGACGCATCGCCTCGATGAGGCCGAGCAGGTCTTCCTCGATCCGCTTCTCCATGGCGACCGTCTTGGCCGTCGCGTCTCCCTCCTTGAGCCGCCCCTGGACCTTGGTCATCTCGCGGGCGATCACGTGCAACGAGGTCGGCAACGCGATGCCGAATTCGGTCTCGATGGTCAGGGCGCGGAGATGCTCCATGCGATCGGCAAGCTCGGCCTCCTTCTGCGACATGCCCGCCAGGATGATCAGGGCGGTGCGCGATTGCTGCGCGGCCCGCGATGCCTGCGACTCGGTCGTCTCGCGGATCGACACCTGAATCTCGTGCATCTCGGCAAGTTCGGAGAGCAGGCGTGTGAGCAACTCGGTCCGCAATTCGACGAGCAGGCTTTCCAGCGACTTCGCCAGTTCGCCGTGGGCCTTGGAAAGATGCTTGAGGGCTTCGGCCTGGTCGGTTGCGGCCGGCTTGGCGGCGGTCTTCTCCAGTTCCTGCTCGGCCTCTCGCATCGAGCCGCCGGCCCGGATCAGGTCTTTCTGCAAGGGTACCCCGCTGTTCCCCAGGCGGGCCGAGGCCGCGGCGAGTGACGCGGCGGCGTCTCGGTTGCGCACCTGGTCTTGCTCGAATCGCTGGAACTCGCTCGGCGCGACCCCTTTCTTGAGTGACTCGCCACGCTCCACGATGCGGTCGAGTTCTTTCCGAAGAAGCCCGGCGGCACGTTCTCCGGCCCCGATCGCGGAGTCGATGTCCGCGGCAGCGAGCTGGGCTTCGATGTCGGAAAGCTGAGGATCGGCCTGTTTCAAGAACGCGGGGTTCTGCGAGGCCAAGGCCGAATTGGCCGAGAGTGCCGCCGTCCCCTTGCGGAGCCCGGCGACGCGTTCGACAAGCTTGTCACGCGATTCCTTGGTCAGCTTGCCGGCTCCCTTGGTCTTCTCGGCCTGGAGGTCGGCGATCATCTGCTTCTGGTCGCCGAGGAGGGATTCCAGCGGCTTCCGGGCCTCGTCGAGCTGCTTGAACTCCGCCTGCTGTTCGTCGGCGGATTTGGACCAGGCTAATTCGCGTCGCTCTTCCTTGATAATCCGCTCAAGCTGGCCGAGGGTCTCGCGCATCTGCCGGAGCCGGGCCAGCTTCATCTGGAAATCGAGGTCTTCGGCCAGCAGCACACTGCGGAGATGTTCGAGCTTGGCGAGCAGCTCGCGGGCCTCGGTTTCGGCCTTGTTGAGCTGGGCCTCGCGGAGCAGCTTCTGCGCCTCCTTCATCTGCTGGAGGATCAACTCCTCCCGGGAGAACTTGAGCGCCAGGCGCAGCCGCGAAGCATTCTCCGGTTCCAGGCTCCGGAGGGCCTCGGAGAGCCGAAACAGGCGCTCTTCCAACTCGCTCATCTGGGCCGCGACATTCTCCTGCGTGAAGCTGATCGAGTCGCGATCCGTGACGGCCGGGGCCCTGGAGGGATCGGCCGACTTCTTCTCGTCCTTCTTGGCCGGCTCGTCGTCGAACACGCCGGCCGCCTGGGCGTCCGGCTTCGCCTGGGCCTTGGCGTCTCGGCACCCCCAGCCGTCGGCGAGGATCTCGGCCGCGACCATCACCAGCAGCCCGAGGAGCCGTGCCGGGGACGACGACGGGC
The DNA here is from genome assembly GCA_937997355.1 of uncultured Planctomycetales bacterium. Taxonomy (GTDB): domain Bacteria; phylum Planctomycetota; class Planctomycetia; order Isosphaerales; family Isosphaeraceae; genus CALKTZ01. Next base: position 14,168 of record CALKTZ010000233.1, read on the forward strand.
CGAAGCCCCCCGCGATGGGATCGTCGGCGGGCCGACGCGGGTACCCCGGATCGTCGCTCCGAGTCGTTCTCGTGATTCCGGGCGCCATCCGAGAGGAAACCGCCCTATTGCGGCTTGTCATCGAAGACCTCCTGGGTGCGCGATTCCTGGGCTTTTTCGGTCTGTTGAAGGACCTTCTTCTCCATGCGGATCAATTCGGCGACCTGATTCACCACGTCGACGAAGCTTTCCCACTGGGACATTTGCTCAAGAATGTTCTTCATCTTTGTAACAACTTCCTCGTGCAAGCGTCGAGCCGACTCGCGACTGGCATCGGCGATCTGCCCCCCTCCCGTGAGGGACTGGAGCATGCTCCGAAGCTGATTCAACGGGCCGGCGGTGAGCGCCCGCATCGGGTCGACGACCCCCTCGCGGAGCAGCCGATGCGACTTGGGAGAGCCGATCTGATTCAACTGCATCTCCAGCAAGGTATCGGCGACCCGGCCGGCGATCTGATCGAGCTGACGAGCCCCCGAGCCTTCGGTGCGCATCACGCGAATCAGCTCGTCGACCGTCGGCTTGCCGGCCATCACGGGGGCGTTCTTCTCGGTCGCCTCCAGCACGGCGAGGAACTTCGACCGCTCGGCGCGTTGACGGATCAGGAGCTCATAGAAGAGTTCGTCGGGGGAGACCACCTGGATCGTGATCGCCCCGGATCGGCCGGTCTGGCTCCCGCGCCCGCAACGGTCGTCCGCCTCGGCGACGAACCGGATCAGCGTTCCCACCTTGGGGGGATCGGCCTGCAACGAAATCTCATGCCGGGTCTGATGGTCGAGGAGCGGGTGGGTTGCGAAATCGCCGGGGAGCGGGAGGGGGACCGTCGCCTTCTGGATCTTCGCCTCCACCTTTTCCTTCTCCTCGACGTGGAGGGTCTTCTCCACCTGGAGGCGGAGCGCACCGAGCCCGAAATCGTCGGTGGCGGCGATGGAGAGCGGGATCGTCGCGACCGGCGTGACATGCCCGCCGACCCCGACAGCCCGCAGGGTGACGCGCGGCTCCCGATCCCGCAACAACCCCACCGAGAGGAACGTGGGGCGGGATTCCAGGCCGGTCTCCGAGGAGGTCAGCAAGATTTCGAGGGTCGAGGCTTCCTTGAGACTCCAACGCGCGACGAAGGTGCGCGAGTCGACCCGTTCGACTTTGGGCGGGACCCCCGGATGGATCTTGAGATCGATCCCGGCCAACGATTCCGAGCCGACGAGGGTTAGCTCAAGCTCGGTGTCGGGGAGGAAGAGGAGGTGCTGTCGCGGGTCTTCGATCGCTCGGAAACCCGCGTAGCTCGCGCCTGGTTCCTTGACGCGGAGCCGAGTTTCGGCCAGCGAGGGACGGTCCACCCGGTCGATCATGATCGGATTGAGCCAGTCGTCGCCGCCGGTCAGTTCGAAGGCCGACGAATCGGGGGAGGGGGGAAACTCGTGGCGGAATCGGACCGGATCGGCCTCGGTCATCGTCGAGGCACGGGTTGCCCCCTTGACGCTCCGCTCGAAGACCCGGACGGAGGAGGGCTTCTTCGGATGCTCGGGCTTGAGCCGAAGTGCAAGGGGCTCATCACGACCGCCGACGATCCAACGATTCCCCCGCTGTTCGATCAACGGCAAATCGGTTCGGACTTCGATTTGAAACGGCTCATCGCGAGGAGCCAGCAATCGCCCCCTCGAATTCAAGCCCATCACGGTCAGATAGGTTTGTTGCGGCCAGCGTTCCGGGGAGCCGTAGAGCCAACGGGCCACGCTCAGCCTCGCGATATTGGGAGCGGCCAGCGCGAACAGGAGTGGCGCCAGCACGGCCAACGCGAGCGATCCCCCGTAGAGGAGCGTCCGCTTTCGATTCCAGAGCGATCGCCAGTCGGAAGCGGCGAGGGCTTCGGACGCGCGCTGCACGGCCCATCGCACCATGGCCGGCGAGGCGGTGGTTCGCGGCTCGTCGAGCAGGCCGGGAAGCTGGAGGACATCGGCCACTTGCTGGCCGACTCCCGGCCGGTAGCGATCCAGCGTGACCGCCAGGGCAAGCTCATCGAGCTGGGCCGACTTGATCAGTCTCGCCGCGCGGAATCCGAGGAAGACCAGCAATCCCAGGAAGCAGACCACCAGCAGGGCGAACCGGGCGGGACGCTCGGGGCGAACCAGCCAGTCGAGGAAGATCAGGAGGGTCGCCGTCGCGACCAGCAGGATCGACGCCTCGGCCGCGAACTCCAGGAAAAGCTGGAGACGCAGCCGCCGCCGTAGTTGCGCAAGCTGGGCACGCAACTGCCGCTGGGCAGCCTGGAGAGAGTCGAGCGTGGGAAGTTCCATCAAGGCGGACACGGTGGACCTCGATATCAAAACTCTCTCAGACCATTCGATACAACTTACGCAAGACCCATTCGGCCACCAGGCTCAGGACCAATGTCCCGAAGAGCAGGGGGGCGTCCCAGAGCTCGTCTCGGGTTTCCATCGTTCGCGTGACTTCACGCATGGCGATCGCGGCATCGAGCTTGTCGACATCGGCGAGTTCGAAGACCTTGCCCCCGGTGATCCGTGCCAGCTCGGAGAGGAGCGGACGGTTGAGCGCGGGCTCGTCGATCTCGCGACGGGGCGGGTCGACCCGAAAGGTGGTGGTCGAGACGCGAACCCCCGCGCCCCCGTCGGCGGCGGATACCGGGACGATCCGGAGCGAGTAGGCGCCGGCCTGCTGCGCGGGGAAGCTGGTGGTGAGGAGCCCCGGGTCGTCGGGGACCTTCTCGAACCGGATCGGCTCGGGGGGCTGGCCGGCGATCTCCAGCTCGGCGCTCAGCTCGGAGGCTTCGGCCAGGGTGGCCGGGTCGGTATAGCGGACGCCGATCGAAACCCGATCGCCGACGCGATATCCTCCCTTGCCCAGATGGACCTGGAACGGGAACTGGCCGCCGAGCGCCTTGTTCCGCCCGACACGGTCGACGATCCGAGCCCAGAAGCCATCGAAATAGTCTTCCGCGAGGTAGCGCCAGCGATAGGTGCTATCGAAGCCGATGAAGACGGTACGCCCCGGCCCATAAAGCTGGGAAGCGAGGAGGACATGCCGGCCGTTCTGGTTCGACATCCGGGGGTCGCCATGCCGGGCCAGCACGGTCGCGCCGGGACGTGCCCGCGTGACGGGGAAGCTCCAGTACATCCCGGGCAGGCTCCCCAGGATGGCCCGGTTGCGGACCGGGTCCGGGTGGAACTCGAAGACCGGGTCGCCGCGCCCCTCGGGGGTGAGGTCCAGGGTGTAGGTCGATTGCGAGCTCAGGCGGACTTCGGCCTCGCTGCGATAGAGCCCGGCATCGCGGACGATCGGGAGGATGCGGGTCCAGTCGTCGGCCGAAGCCTTCCCCTCGGAGGCTTCGAAGATCTGCTGCGAATGAAGCTCGCCGGCGATGAAGACCAGCCCCCCGCCATCCTGGCCGACGAAGTTGCGGATCATCTCGGGCCATTGCCCCCCCATCGCGGGGAGGTCGGGATCGACGAGCACCAGGGTGTCGTACCGACGCAACTCGGCCGGGTCGTTCGGCAGCCGCGCGATCGGGCGGTCCCCAGGCTGTCGGAATCCCGGGTCGGAATGCTGAATCCAGCAGGCGAACTCGACCCGCTGGTCGCGCATCAGGGCGTTCTTGAGGAACTGCACCTCGGGGGATGCCTCGCCGGCCACCAGCAACACGCGGATCTGCTGCCTGACGACGCGCACCGCCGCGGTGGCCACGTTGTCTTCCAGCGTCAGTTCCGGGCCGGCGTCTTCGACCCGGGCGCGGAACTCGTATTGCCCGACGACCTTGGGGGTGAGCCGGAAGCTCGTCCGCTTGAGGATGCCGTCCTCGCCGAGCACCACCCGCTGGCTCCCGAGCGGCTCCCAGGGGCCGTCGTTGAGCCGCTGCTCGACGATCAGATTCGCCTCGGCATCCTTCAACCCCCGCGCCTCGACCACCACGGCGACCGTCGTCGGGTCGCGCACGAACACGACCGGACTGACCTCCAGCTCCGACACCCGGACATTTCGAGGGCCTTCGTCCGCCCCGGCGGCGACCAGGAAGACCGGGATGCCTTGCCTGGCGGCGGCCTCCACCGCGCGGATCGGATCTTCCCCCGTATTCGATCGCCCGTCGGTCGCCAGGATCAGGCCGGCGACCGGCTGCCCCCGGTGCGCGGAGAGGACGCCGTGGAGGGCGTCGCCGAGGGGCGAGACCGACCGACTCGGCTTGAGCGAATCGAGCTTGCGCGATCGGGCGGCTTCCCCCGTCCCGGGCCGGGCCGCCGATTCCAGGTCGTAGACGAACAGCTCGCGTCCCCGTCCGAGCGATTCCAGATTCGAGCCCAGGGCCGATTGAACGAGCCCCATCCTGGGCGTCTCTCGCAGCCGGACCACCGGCGACTTCCCCCCCAACGTCTCCAGCTTCAAGCCGGCGGCGACCTCGGCGGCCCTGGAATTGTCCGTGTAGGGGTCGGAAAACTTCATGCTCTCCGAGTCGTCGATGACCAGGGCGAGGTGCGATGGGATGGTTTCCTTGCGGCTGGAAACCAGCACCGGCTCGATGAGCATGATCGCCAGGCAGAGGAGTGTGAGAACCCTGAGCCCCACGAGCAAAGATCGCTTCGCCGGCGAAAGCTCGCGGCGTTCCCTCCGGTAGAGCCACCAGAGGAGGGCCAGCACGGCCAATGCCGCCACGAGCAGCCCGACGCCCATCGCCCCTTTCGGCAAGGCGGCGAATTCCAGGCGGGCATCGTCCCCGGTGACGGTACCGGGCGATGACGGCTCAATCCCCAGGAGTAGCTGACGGAATCGGTTCATGAGACTCGATCGGTTCCCCTCGACTCAAATTCTCAACGAGAACGGCCGACCCATGTCGCAAGGATCGACTCGAAGATCAGGAGGCAAAGGAGCGCGAGGGCCAGGTCTCGCCAGATCTCGCGCCCTGTCGGAGACGAAAGGCCGGTCGCGTCCTTGCCGGCAACGGCGATCTCCACGTTCAATGGTTCCATCAAGGTGCGCAGGTCCCCGGACTTGATCCGTTCCATCAGGCTCTCGCGAGGGTCGGGATTGGAGGCATACAAATCCTGCTGCACGCCGAGCGGGCCTTCTTCCCACGACACGCGATACGCCCCGGGGCGCCTCGTGTCGGGGACGGCAATCTCCACGGCCGGGGCATGATCGCCGGGATCTTTGCCGATCGGCGTGGCCGTGAGCGAGATCGGCTCGCCCCCGCCGGGCGGGATGAGTTGGACGTTCGATAACTGGTGGCTGCTCTGAACGACCCGCTTCATCGGCTCGCCCGCGCTCACCGTGTTGGTGAAACGAGTCGGCCGCGCCGACCCCCGCACCGCCTCGCGGACCGCCAGCACGAAGCTGGGCTCGATCGGCCAGTCGTTCCCGGCGCGGTCGGCGG
>CALKTZ010000234.1 GCA_937997355.1 uncultured Planctomycetales bacterium
TCCCCGCCTCGAAGGAGGACCTGTTCGCCTACGACGTGATCCTGTTCGGCGATACCGATGTCAGCTTCCTGAGCCAATCGCAGATGCAGAACATCGGCGAATTCGTCACCGAAAAAGGGGGAGGCATCCTCTTCATCGCCGGCGAGCTGTTCGACCCTTTCTCGTATCGCGGGACGCCGCTTGAATTGTTGCTCCCCGTCGAGCTTTCGGAAGCGAGGAACCCGACGGCCGTCGGCCAGGCCGTCCCCGCCTATCGCGCCAATCTGACGCTCGAAGGCCGGTCGAGCCCGATTTTCCACTTCGGCGACACCGATGCCTCGAGCGTGCAAATCTGGCAGGAGCTCCCGGAGAGTTTCTGGCATTTCGAGGCCCCTCGGAAGAAGCCGGCCGCATTGGTCCTCGCCGAACATCCCTCGGAAGCCGGCGCCGAGGGGAAGTTGCCGCTGATCGTCTACCAGTTCATCGGATCGGGGAAATCGATGTTCCAGGCGTTCGACGACACCTGGCGCTGGCGATTCCGGACCGGGGACAAGTATTTCGGCCGCTACTGGGTGCAGACGATCCGATTCCTGGCCCGTTCGCGTCTGGCCGGGCAGCGTCAGGCCGAGATCCAGACCGATCGCCGTCGCTACCAGCGGGGGCAGCCGATCCAGATCCGGGTCCGGTTCCCGAATCCGGGGCAGGCCCCGGCGGATGGAGAAATCTCAGTCCAGATCGAACGCAAGGGGGCGGGGCCCAGGAAGATGGCCCTGAAGCGAGCCCCGGGCGTCCGGAATGTGTTCGAGGGAGTCTTGCCGCAGACGCCGGAGGGGGATTACGAGATCCGGCTCCTGCCGCCCCCGATCCTGACCGGGCCGGTCCCCACCGCGACGTTTCAGGTGGAATCCCCGGCCGGCGAGTTCGAGCGGATCCAGATGAACGAGCCCGAATTGCTGCGGGCCGCCGAGGCGACGGGGGGGAAATTCTACACGCCGCTGACCGCTTCAACCTTGCTGACCGACCTTCCGAAGCCATCGAAGGTCCCCCTGGATACCGATCCGCCGATCCCCCTCTGGAATACGAAGTTTCTGCTCCTCCTCTTTCTCGCGATCATCACGCTGGAATGGATTCTCAGGAAACGGCTGCAAATGGTATAATTGTCATGAGTTGGGCCAAATTTCCTCGCGTCCGAGACCTCTCCCCGGATTCACGATCCGGCCACGATCCTCGCATCCCAATTCCGCTTCGATACTGGCGATTCACTCCGATCGGGGAGGGTTCTCGATGACGACCCAGCACCTGGAAGCTCGGATTTCGCGGCTGAGAGGCCAGGTCCGTCGGCTCCTCGCGGTCCACGGCCTGAGCCGGGTGGTCGGGCTGGTCGTCGCGCTCGTGGTCGCGGCCGGCCTCCTGGATTGGCTGTTCCATCTCGACTCGGTGGTGCGTGCGGCTCTCCTGACCCTGCTCATCGGGCTGACGCTCTGGCTCGGCCTGCGCGTGGTGATTCGGCCGCTCGTCATCCGGTTCGGCGATCTCGACATCGCCATGCGAATCGAGAAGCGATGGCCGGGCCTGGAAGATCGCCTGACGAGCACCGTCCAGTTCCTGCGCCTCGATCCCGCCGAGGATCGCTACGGCTCGATGGCCCTCCGCGAAGCGACGATCCGGCAGGCCCTCGAAGAGACGAGCCGCATCGACTTCCGCGAGGTCGTCGAGAAGAAACCCGTCTATCGCGCGGTTGCGCTCGCCTCGGGGGCGATTGCCCTCGCGCTCGGCGTAGCCTTCCTCGATCCGGCCTCGTCGCGGCTCGCGGCCCGCCGTCTCTTCAATCCCTTCGGCGGAGATCGTTGGCCCCAGCGGACCCACTTCGTCCTCGACGAGGCGAACACCACCTTGAAAGTGGCCCGGGGAGATTCCTTCACGCTGGGGATTCGCGTTCGACAGGACGATCAGGTCCCCGAAACCGCCCGCGTGACGTATCGCTTCCAGGACGGCGAGGAGGTCGTCGAAGCCCTCCGCTCGATCGAGGGGGGGGAATTCCGAGGCCGAATCGATACCGTCAATCAGCCCTTCCGATTCTCGGTGACGGGGGGAGACGACAACACTTCCATCCGGGATGTCGCGGTGCAGGTCGTCCCGCCCCCCTCGCTCAAGAATCTCGCGGTCCGATTGATCTCGCCCGAATACACGGGGATTCCGATCCAGACCCTGGCCCCCGGCCTCACGCAGATGCGGGTCTTGCTCGGGACGCGTATCGAGCTGGAGGCCGAGTCGAACAAGCCCCTGGTGCAAGCTGAGCTTCACCTGGGGGATGCGGCCGGGAAGACGCCGATCAAATTCGACGAGGAGCGGACCCGATTTCGGACCGATTTCACGGTCCAGGGGAACGCGACCTTCTGGTTCGATCTCAAGGATTCCGAGGGTTTCAAGAGCCGGGATTCGGTCCGCTATGATGTCCGATCCTTCAAGGACGAGGCCCCTCGGGTCGTGGTCGACGAGCCGATCTCGGATCGCGACGTCCCGGCGGACGCCACGGTCCCGGTCCGTTTCGGAGTCGATGACGATTACGGGATTCATTCGATCCAGTTGATTTATCGGATCGCCACCGGGGAATCCGAGCCCAACCAGGATGCGGCGATCCCGTTGTGGTCGGCGAACAGCGAGGCGGTCGAAACCCCCGCCATCAGGCAGATTCGCCATCAGGAGATTCGCCATCCGTGGGACCTCGCCACGCTCAAATTGACCCAGGGGTCGATCATCACGTTTTACGGGACGGCCCGGGATTATGATTCCAGGGGGCCGAATGTCGGCAAGAGCCGCGAGATTCGGCTCCGGATCGTCTCGAAAGAGGACGCGTCCCGCCAGTTCGACGATGCCAGGCGCGAGCTTCGCGAGGAGCTGGCCCGCACGGTCGCGATGCAGCGGCAGGCGCTCACCCCGGTCGAGGAGGCGACCCGCACCCTCGCGAAGACCGATCGACTCTCGACGACCCAGCGAGACAATCTGAAGAATTCGTCGATGATTCAGCGCCAGGTCGGCGGGCGGATCAGCAGCCGGGAGGACGGTCTCGAACAAAAACTGCGGCGGCTCCTGGACGACCAGCGCAATTTCAAGATCGACAATCCCGAAGCCCAGGGCCAGATGGAGAACATGCTCGGTCGCCTGGAACAGATTCGCGACCGGAATCAAATCCCGGCCGAACAGGGGCTGAGCCGGGCCACCAAGAGCCTCGAGGAAATGGGGGCCGAGCCCTCGCAAACAGCCCTCGAACAAACGAACCCGAATTCGGACGAGCAGACCCCCGGCACCGTCGCGGAGAAATCCAAATCCGGGGCATCGACCGCCGCGGATCATTCCAAGCAAGGCGCACGACCGAAGGGGGCTTCCGATTCGCCGAAAGGGGCCGACCCGTCGCGCGAATCCGCGAAGGCGGGCGGTCAGGAGGTTGAGAAGGCGGATCAGGGGGGCCAATCGGCCAAATCTCCCGACGGGCCGAAGGGGGAACCGGCGAACGAAAAATCCCGGAAGTCGCCGAATCAGGCGGCCCGGCAGGCTCTCGCGCAGGCCGAGACCAACCAGAAGGCCATCGCCGACGAGCTTCAGAAGATGCTCGACGGCCTGAGCGAATTCGAGAGCCTCCGAGGGGTCGTCAAGGATGCCCAATCGCTGCTCAAGGAACAGGAGCAGATGATGAAGGAGACCTCGGACGCTTCCTCGAAGCCCGAACTGATGGGGAAATCGGTCGATGAGCTGACCCCCGAGCAGAAGACCGACCTGTCCAACCTCTCGGCCCGGCAGTCGCAGGTGTCGAAGGACCTTCGAAACCTGCTCGAACGCATGGACGAGATGGCGAAGAAACTCGACGCGACCGACCCGAATTCGGGGGCGGCGTTGAAGGAAGCCGCCGAGAAGGCGAGAAACCAGGCGACGGCCGGCAAACTCGGAGAGGCTGCCGATCGGCTCGAAAAGAACCAGATGGGGCAGGCCGGCGCGCGGCAGGAGCAGGCGAGGCAGGAGATGCGCGACCTCGTCGACTCGATCCAGAATCGTCGAGAACGCGAGCTTTCCAGGCTCGTCAAGGAACTCAAGGAAGCCGAGGCCGACTTGCAGAAGCTCCGTGTTCGGCAGGCCCAGAATCTCAAGAAGACGCGAGAGGCCCTGAAGAAACCGGATTCCAAGGAACGAAAGGCCGAACTCCAGAAACTCGCCAAGGAACAGGCCGAGATTCAGAAGGAACTGAAGCGCCAATTGCAGAGGCTCGCCAAGCTGAATCCCGAAGGCGCGGGCCGGGCCGGCGAGAGTGCGAAAGTCAAGATGAGCAAGGCGGAACAGCAACTCGATCAGGACGAAGGTGAAGAGGCCGGCGAGGAACAGGAAGAGGCGCTCGCCGATCTGAATGATGCCCAGGATGAGTTGCAGCAGGCCCGCCGGGAAGCCGAGGAACAACTGGCCAACGAGCAACTGGCCAAGATGGGGGACCACCTGAAGTCGCTCGCGGAGCGGCAGGAAAAAGTGGCGAACGAGACGGGTTCCTACGAGAAGACCCGGCTGCAAGCGGGGGGCAAGCTCACGGTCGCGCAGCGGTCGGGCGTCCGAAGTTTGGGGCAGGTCCAGTCGGGGTTGAAGGAAGAGACCGGCGACCTGGTCCAGAAGCTCGACGGCGTCCCCGTCTTCTCGCTGACCTTGAAGCGAGCGGCCGAGAACATGGACACCGCGTCGAAACGACTCCTCTCGATCAAGACCGACGACGATACCCAGGCCGCGGCCCGGCAGGCGGCCGACCGATTCAAGCAACTGCTCGAATCCCTCAAGCCCGATGGCGCCAAGAATGGCGGCCAGGGGGGTGGCGGAGGAGGCGGTGGCGGAGGAGGGGGCGGCGGTGGAGGAGACGGAATCCCCGCGACCGCCCAGTTGAAGATGCTCAAGAATCTCCAGGAAGAGCTCAACAAGAAGACCGAGGCCATCGAGGAGACACGCCGTCGTTCCAAGACCCTCTCGCCCGAATTGACCAGGGAGATGGAGCGACTGGCCGAGGAACAAGGCGGATTGGCGGACATCATCCGAGACATGACCAAGCCCAAGCGGGCCGACGAGGAGGAATGAGCGATGTTGAGACCTGTTACGGTCGGAACGATCCTCGGGAGTGTCCTGTTGGCCGTCGGTTGTGTCGCGTCCATGGCCCAGGAGCCGAAGCCCGGCTCCGACGACGCTCTCGACAGCCTGATCGAAAAACTCTCGGATTCCCCGTCGACCACGTCGGACGCGAAGCCGAAGTCGGATGACAGGTCGAAATCGGACGAGAAGTCCGGGCCGGCGAAGGAGGCCGAATCGGCGAAATCCAAAACCAACGGTCCCAAGCCGGCGGATGCGGACAAGGGCTCGGCCGAGGACCAGGAGCTGGATTCCCTCCTGGAGAAGCTCGGAGGGTCGTCGGACGAGCCCGACACGGCCACC
>CALKTZ010000235.1 GCA_937997355.1 uncultured Planctomycetales bacterium
CCGGGTACAGCATGAGGTTCGCCGAGGTGAAAACCGACGACAAGGGGCGGTGGGAATGCCACGAGGCGCCGGCGAATTTCTTGCAAAGGTCGGTCCATCTCAACGCGGAGCATCCCGGCTATCTGGGTGCCGGCGCATTGGTGAGGCAGGTGCAGCGGAATGATATCGCCCTCAAGCGGGGCCTGTCGGTGCGCGGGCGCGTGCTCGACCCCAACGGAAAGCCGGTCTCCCAGGCGGAAATTTGCGTCGGCATCGGAAACCGAGATTCGAGCACGCCGATCGCGAAGACCAACGATCGGGGAGAATTCGAGGTTGTGAATTGCAAGCCGGGGCCGGCGGCGGTCGCCGTGGAAACGAAAGCATTCGCGCCCGCGCTTCAATTGATCGATGTCAAGGAAGATGCCGCCCCGATCGAGATTCGCCTGGCTGCCGGTTCTCTCCTCAAGGTTCGGATTGTCGATCCGCAGGGAAAACCAATCTCCTCGGCGAATCTCTACCCGTCGGAATGGCGCGGCCAGCGTATGCTTCGCACCAGCCTCCTGAGTGACGCGGAGGGGCGCGTCGAATGGAAGAATGCCCCGCCCGACGAGATTCATTACTCGGCCGGGAAGGAAGGCTACAGGTATCGGCAGAGTATCCCCCTTCGGGCTTCCGACCAGGAACAAAAGGTAATCCTCTACTCCGATCTCGTCATCTCGGGGAAGGTGACCGATGCCAAAACCAGTCGGCCGATCCCGAAATTCCGGGTCATTCGCGGTCTCCGGTTTCAAGCGGATCAAACCCAATGGATGCGGGGCGATGCGATGACCTTCGAAGGAGGAACCTACTCCTACAAGATTTCCGATTCGTACAACGACTATGTGCTTCGCGTGGTGGCGGACGGCTATCGCGAAACCGACTCGCCGGTCTTCCGTGCCGAGGATGGCTCGAAGACTTACGACTTTCAGCTCGAACCGGCGGAAGGGATCTCGGGCGTCGTCCTCTCGGTGGACGGGGTGCCTCTGGAGGGGGTGGACGTCGTCCTGGCGACGAAGGAACATCGTCCCTATATCAGCAATGGACAATCCAACAACAACGGCAATATCCCCCACTCCACGACCGACAAGGCCGGCAAATTCTCCTTCCCCGCGCAAAACCAGGCTTTTTACTTGATGGCGCTCCACGAGACCGGCTTTGCCGAGGCCGATGTCGATGAGTACGCCAAATCGCAAACGCTCAAGCTCAAGCCCTGGGGGCGAATCCGGGGGGAGGTGATGGTCGGCAAGCGGTTCGGGGCGGGGCAGTCGGCCACGTTCCAGCATAACCAGGAAGATCCCCGGCGCTCGCCGTTCATCATGGTCGGCGGTAACGAGGTGAAGGCCGACGAGAAGGGGCGATTCATCATCGATCACATCTTCCCGGGGGCGGGCAAGGTATCGCGCGTGGTGATCACCGACCGCAGCGGCGGCTTCCAGCAGCATTTTCCGGGCTGGCAGGAGCCGGTGGAAGTGGTCGGCAATGAAACGGCCCGCGTTTCGATCGGCGGACGGGGGCGGCCGGTCGTCGGCCAGGTCGTTCTCGATGGCAAGCCGAAGGTCGAGTTCGACTGGCGGATCAACACGCCGGTCGTGATCCGCCA
>CALKTZ010000236.1 GCA_937997355.1 uncultured Planctomycetales bacterium
ATTGTCCCCTCTCCCAACGAAGAAATCCTGCCATCAGCAGTTGATGAGTTATTACATGGTTATTAAATACAGAGTTACCTTCGGGATAATTCTGGATTTTCAGGCACTTACGTGCTGGCAGTGTGCCCGTAATCCCGGTAGCGGGCACGCCATTCGTGCTCCAAGTCCCGGCATGGTCGTGGCCCGATTCCCGGTGAATTTGCGGCCCAAATCCCGGTAGCGGTGTGGCTGAAGTCCCGGTAGCGCCACCGAGGGCGAGCCAGGTAGCTCTATGCCTTAAATCCCGGTATAAATGTGCCCCGTTTCCCGGTAGCGCCCTCACCTTGCGATCTTTTCTGTCTCTCCTGATGACTTCCTCGCCCCGCCCGTATGCCTGCAATCCCGGTAGCGGCTCTAAATAAAAGGCCATTTCGAACGAACACCCCTCCCCGACCCGGCTCGGAATGATGTCGGCCTCTATTCGTGATCGAAGATTGATGATCGTGGGATTCATACGCATGAAAGCGTGATACTTTAATTCACTTTTAGCATCTAGCAGCACTCTCAAGACCTGTCATTGCAAAAAGAGCCCGGGTGTTCCGGAGTACCGGAGCGCCGGAAGATGGATCGCGATCCTCGCTTGATATCGTCGAGCTTCATTGGTCCTCGATTCCTCGGCATACATGGTTACTGTCCCGGAATACCGGTGTTCCGGGGAACCGAGCGAATCGAGGCAATGGCCAAACAATCAGCGGTCTCCGGTGGTCCGGAGCTCCGGGGCTGCGAAGCGTCGTCAACGTCATTTGCCTTTTTGGGCTCGGCCCATGAGCTCCGGAGTACCGGGTGTCTCCCGGCCGGAACATCTGCGGATGTTCCGGAGTACCGGTAGAGAAGGGAAACTCTGCTCCGGAGCTCCGGGGAGGTCAGCCGGAAAACAGCAGCAAACAGCGCTGTGTGGTCCGGTGCTCCGGATTACAGCGACCCGGTGCTGCGTTTATCTGCGGCGCGGATGCGGATCCAGGTCACTGATGGGTGCCTAGAACCGCTTTAAACGCCTCTCCATGACCCGTGAATCAACAATCGGAGGCGAGGCAGACTGATGGGTCGTTAGGCAGTCCCATCGCGCCCTACGCCTCGATCTCGCATGTCTCAAATCCCGGTACTCAAGCAAATCATTTTGGCTAACCGCTGGTTCTCCTCCGGAATACCGGAGCACTCGGGGACTTACTCATAACGAGCTTGGCGGCCTTGGTCGGCGTTCCCCGGTGGTCCGGGGCTCAGGCCGACGTGCGCGAGCGGTTCCATCTCAACGTATCCCGGAATACCGGTGTTCCGGAGGAGAGAGGCGACGTGTGCTCCGATCGGTAAAGATGTTATCCCCGGAAAGCCGGAGTACCGGAGCACATTACGTGCGAGCTCTGTTGCCAGGCACTCCGGAGTACCGGAGTACCGGAGAAACGACGACGGCGGTCACTTTACATATTGCCCCGGCTTCCGGTGCTCCGGGATACTGCGAGAATTCAATAATTATTATTTTTTAAACACATTTTGCTTATGAGATTCCGGGAAACCCAGGTCATCGTCTTCGCGAATCAGAAGGGAGGTTGCGGCAAGACCTCGAGCACCGTCTCGACGGCCGCGGCGTTCGCATCGCTCGGCTACTCGGCGTGCGTGGTCGACACCGACCCGCAGTGCAATTCGACGGACAACTTGCGCGTCGATCCGGACGAGGTGCTCAGGAACGGGAAGTACACGCTCGCCGACGCCTACCTCGGGAAGGTGCCCGCTTCTCGGATCGCCATCACGTGTGAGTCCCCGTTGAACGAATTGCTCTCAATCGTGCCGGGGCATCGGGCCCTGTCTTCCGTCTCGCCGCGACTCGAGAAGGACGTGCTGGCGTTCCTCACCGACGAGAACAATTCCGATCTCGACGCGGACGATTTGAGGCGAGAGCACCGGATGCGACTCAGGAAGTCGATCGACTCGCTCCGAGGGCGCTTCGACGTGATCCTCATCGACACGCCGCCAAACTTGGAATTCCTCATGACCTCGGCCCTCATCGCCGCGGACTGGTACATCGTCCCGGCGTTCCCGAGCGGATATGACTTGAAAGGCCTTGAGACGCTAACGCGGACCATCGACAAGGTCAGGAAGCAATATAACCCGAAGCTCACGCTCGCAGGCGTCCTCCTCGGCAACTACGACCGCACCACCTTGCTCGACCGCCAGGTGCATGAACGCCTGCAGGAACGTTTTACACCGTCGCTTGTCTTCTCAACAACGATCGGCCGTAGCGTCCGCTACCGCGAGACCACCATGCACAGAGTTACGATCTTCGAGCATCCCGAGGGCAAAGAGGCTGCTGCCAATTACACGGCTCTCGTCAAGGAGATGATCAACCGCGGTGCGAAGGGCGCATTCGGCGCAACGCTGAATCCGTTCCCGGACGTCAAGGCCGTCGAGTCGGTCATCGGCGAGGATGTTGACACGGTTGAGGATCTTGAGAAGTACCCGGCGGTAAGAACGATGATTCAAGAGGAGGCCACCCAGAGGATGGCCGAGAAATCATTCGGTCCGTCATCGGACTTGGAACCAACTGTTGACGTAGATGCCGAGGTCGGCCGCGACGATGCGGAGGTGATCAATGGCTAAGTTCAAGCCCGGGATCCCCGACACCTTCGACATCACGATTGGTCCCGTTCAGGACCTCGGCGATTATCTCGACGAGCCGAGCCCGATGCCGGTGAGGAAGCCGAAGCCTCAAAAAATGGAAGTAGGGGAGGGGACGGACCACGCGACTGCGGCCCTTCCTCCTGAGGCCGTGCCGCCGGTTGGGCCTGTTTCGCGGCAGCCGTTGCCACCGCAGCCGGCTGTGGTCCACGCTGACAAGAGAACGACGGCGATTACTCCGAAGCCGTCAACAACCGAGCTTACCTCCGCAGCTCTACCAGCGCCGATCATCTTACGTCAGGAGCGAGTCATCCCTTCCGCCCTCACCGGTACGGCCCCGGTGCGGGAATCCGCAATCAATGACGACTGGGTACCGAAACCCAAGGCGCCGCGCCGGGAGATCAGCATGAC
Organism: uncultured Planctomycetales bacterium; assembly: GCA_937997355.1. Taxonomy (GTDB): domain Bacteria; phylum Planctomycetota; class Planctomycetia; order Isosphaerales; family Isosphaeraceae; genus CALKTZ01. The sequence continues at coordinate 3,061 of CALKTZ010000236.1, forward strand.
GCCCGAAGCGTTCCGGATGTCGGAAGAGTTGCTCGAGGTGATCCGGAACGGGAGTGGCCAGAGGGACACGGCGGCGAAGGAACTGGTCCACGCGCTCATCCTCCTGGCGCACGAGGTGATCGATGAGATCGACCCTCACTCGATCCCGAAGCGCGGGCGGTGGGGTACTCCGACGGCGCGGGCCTATCCCCTCGAGCTCAAGAACGCGATTCTGAAAGCCCTTCGCCGAAAACATACGTCAGGGTTGGAGGAGCGGGCTACGGTCAGCTATCCGATGAACGAGGGAAGAAGCGTCGAGTACGCATCCGGTCACAAGACTTCCTCTTAAAGCGAGTTACGGGACGCGTTCGAGACATCCGTTAGGGCTCGGAATTCGCAGGGTGAAGAGTGGAACGATGACCCTCCGACGTCCCACCATCATCCGAAGACGCTCTTCATCGCCTCCCGCTGCACGCTCGGATAGAGGTGCCGATAACGCCTTCGTTGCTCATCCGTCTGGTGCCCGACCCACTCGTCGATGATCCGCTGGTCGAGCCCCCGTGAGGCACAGGCCGAGATGAATGAGTGCCTCAGGCAGTGAAGGCCCGGCACCACCTGCCAAGCCCCGCTGTCGACCGTGCGTCGGAAGTGGTCCGAGACCTCGTTGATCGTGAGCGGGAGAATCCCCGGGCGGTCACGGAGAGAGGTCGCGTCGAGACGGCCTTTCTGTGAGGTGGGCCGGTCTTTCCCGGTCAGATGTCCCGTCGTCCGGCTCCGCTTCTTCGATCGGGAGACCTCCTCGGCGTGGGCGAAGAGGGTAGGGCCCCCGGGATGGGCGGAGAGCCATTCCCTCAATACCTCCGCGAGGGCAGTGGAGAGCGGGACCCGCCTCGTGGTCCGCTTGCCCTTGGTCCGCTTCCGCTCGCGCACGGTGATCGTCATCGCGTCGAGATCGACGTCGGATTTCCGGGCCCGCACCAATTCGCTCCGGCGGAGACCTGCGTGGGCGGCCGTCGCGACCAGGGGATAAATCCACGCATGGGCCGCTCCGGCGCGGACCTCGGCGAGAAATGCTTCGATCTCCGGGAGGGTCAGATAGAGTGAATCCCAGAGAACTTTCCGCTCCGCCTCCTCGAGCCCCTCGAGTTGCCGTTCGATCTCGATACGGGTCTGGAAGGGGGGCTTCTCGTCCCCCTTCGGATAGAGCAGGCCCTTCACCGGACAAAGCCCTGAGACGAGTTTCATACGCGCACCCCAATTCCAGGCTGTGCGCAATGTCGAGATTTCTTTCGATGCGGTGGCGGGCGAGACCTTCGGGCAGCGCCTGTCGACGTGCTTCTGGAGATGGGGCAGGTCGAGGGTCCGCAGATCAAAACCTTCGCCGAGCGTCCTGATCAGGTGGGCCAGGTGGATCTTCGCCGTGTAGAGGGTCTTCGCCTCCTGGGACGCCTCGTGGGCCTTGAGGTAAGCGTCCCTCAGCTCGCCGAGCGTTGATTTCTGCGGAACCTTCTGCGATTCGGCGGGGGCGGGGGGTTGCCCGTCGTGCTTGACGAATGTCGCAATGTCCACCCCAACGGGTAACTTCAGGACGCCGCGTTCCAGGAGCTCTATAAGTTCAGTGGCCTTGGTCGCCTTCGCCTCTGCCTGGCCGTCGCTCACTCGGCCCACAGAGAACGTGTGGCGGCGATTCAGCCAGTAGAACTGGCAGTACCAGGAGTTACCCTTCTTCTGGAGCGAGGCCATCGGGCCCTCCTTTGGGCCAACGCCGCCGCCATGTCACCCCTACAATAGCAGAAGAATCGCAGAAGTTTACCGTCTGCCAAAGCGAAAGGGGCTAAGGCTTCTCGCCCTAACCCCTTGCCGCATCAGTGCCGAAGACAGGAGTTGAACCTGCACCCCCCGTTAAGAGGACTAGGACCTGAACCTAGCGCGTCTGCCAATTCCGCCACTTCGGCTTGCGATTAAGATGCTTGAGCGATGTTGCCGATTTGAGCTGCCTCACATCGACGGAGGAGATTGTACCGGACCAGGGGCGTCATGGGCAAGATCATCGGCGAAATGTCCGCGATCTTCTCATGGCGACTTTGAGGATACGGCAGGATTTGTCGGATTTAGTGGCTGCGGGTCGTCGCTTTACACGTCGGATTGGGAAATGGGACAATCCGTCCTTCGCGCATTTCCTGACGATTGGCTTCCGGGTAACCGCCATGAACGATCAAATTCGACGTCTTCATATTGCTCTTGTTGTTTTCCTTCTCGTGGGGATCAACTTGATGTCGACTCGCGATGTGCTGGCCGAAGCCGCCGTTGGCCCGGATCAGAAGGCGATTGATTTTGTCGATGAACATCTTCGAGTCGTCAAACCGCTCGAATATCAGACCGGAATCGCCTGGTGGAATGCGAACGTTTCCGGGCGCGATGCCGATTTCCAGGCCAAGGAAGATGCCCAAAACAAGCTCGATGCCGCTCTCTCCAACCCTAAGCGGTTTCAATTACTCGTCGAGATCCGTAAGCGGTCGATCTCCGACCCTATCCTCAAACGTCAGATCGACGTGCTCTACCTGCAATATCTCGAGAAGCAAGTCGATCCCGAGTTGCTTCGAAAGATGACCGCCCTGAACAATCAGGTGGAGAAGACCTTCAATACCTATCGGGCCAACGTCGACGGCAAGTCTCTCACAGACAGCGAGGTTCGCAAACAGCTCAAGGAATCACGCGATTCGGCGCAGCGTGAAAAGGTTTGGACGGCCAGCAAAGGGATCGGTGCGCTCGTCGAGGCGGATCTCAAATCACTCGTCAGGCTGCGAAATGAGGCGGCGAAAAAGCTGGGCTTCGCCAATTTTCAAGCTTTGCAGCTCCATCTCAATGAACAATCGCAGGAGCAGGTACTTGGTCTGTTTAACGAGCTCGATACGCTGACACGGAAGCCTTTCTTCGAACTGAAGGACGGAATGGATATCAAGCTCGCCGCGAATTGCGGCGTCGCGGTTGATGAACTCCGTCCCTGGCATTATCAAGATCCGTTTTTTCAGGAGTCGCCGGCAGCCTTCGCCGTCAATTTCGATTCGATCTATGCCAAGGCAGACATCCTCGCCCTGTGCCGGAATTTCTACGCGGAGATAGGGCTCCCCGTCGAAGACGTGATCGCGCGGAGCGACCTCTACGAGAAGCCCGGCAAGAGCCCGCACGCCTTCTGCACCGATATCGATCGCCAAGGAGATGTCCGGGTCCTGGCGAATATCGTCCCGAACGAATACTGGATGGGGACGATGCTCCACGAACTTGGGCATTCGGTTTACAGTAGCAAGAATATCCCGTCCAAACTTCCCTATGTCCTGCGGTCCGAAGCCCACATCCTGACGACTGAAGGAATCGCCATGCTCTTCGAGCGATTTTCCAAGGATGTCGATTGGCTTCAGGCGATGGGAGTTTCTGTTCCTGATCCGAAGGCTTTTGATGAGGCCGGCGCCTCGATGCGCAGGGCCAAGCTTCTGATCTTCTCTCGCTGGTGCCAGGTGATGTTTCGGTTCGAGAAGGGACTTTACGAGAATCCCGACCAGGATCTCAACGCCCTTTGGTGGAACCTCGTCGAGCGTTATCAAGGCATTCGTCGTCCGGAGGGGAGGAATGCGCCCGACTACGCCAGCAAGATCCACGTCGTGACCGCACCGGTCTATTATCATAATTACATGATGGGGGAACTCTTCGCGATCCAGGTCTTCCGGGCGATTGCCCGTGATGCGCTGGATGGAGTTGCGCCGAATCGAGCAAACTTCGTCGCCAAGCCCGCCGTGGGGGAGTTCCTCAAGGAAAAAGTATTTGCCAAGGGGAGAGTTCTCCCCTGGAATGACCTCACGAAATTCGCGACGGGTGAAACGCTCAACGCAAAGGCGTTTGCTCAGGAGATCGCCGGCGAATGAGTGAAGCGAGAGCATCAACCCGCTTCGCATGAGGCAACAGTCGGATTGATGGTGCGGCGGTATTTCATCGGGAAGGAGTTTACCGCCGCGTTCGTTTCTCTCCGGTCACTCAAGGGCTTCCACCGCCAGAGCCACCGCCTCGCCGCCGCCGATGCACAGGCTGGCAACCCCTCGACGTCCCCCCGTTTGCTTCAGGGCGTTGAGCAGGGTGACGAGGATTCTCGCGCCGCTGCAACCGATCGGATGCCCTAACGCCACGGCTCCGCCGAAGACATTCACTCGATCGGCGGGGATGTGCAGGTCGCGTTCCGCAGCCATCGTCACGGCCGCGAAAGCCTCGTTGATCTCGAACAGATCAACCTGATCCACCGACCAGCCGAGTCGCTCAAGCAACTTTCGGATCGCCCCGATCGGGGCCGTGGTGAACCACTCGGGGGCCTGGCTGAAAGTCGTCGAGCCGACGATTCGCGCGGCAGGCTTCAGACTGAGTTCATCACAGCGAGTCCGCGATGCGACCAGGACCGCCGCGGCACCGTCGTTGATACTCGACGCGTTCCCCGCGGTGATGGTCCCGTCGGACCCGAATGCCGGTTTGAGCGATCGCAACTTGGCTTCGTCGAATCGGGCCGGCCCTTCATCCAGGCTCACCTGAGTCGTCTTCCCTTTCACTGTCACGTCGATCGGAACGATCTCCGATGCGAAGATTCCGTCGTCGATGGCCTTCCGTGCCCGCAGATGACTCCTGACGGCGAAGTCGTCCTGCTCCTGCCGGGTGAAGCCGAACTCTCTCGCGCAACGGTCGCCGTAGGTGCCCATGTGCTTCTGGCCGTAAACGTCCCAAAGCCCGTCGACGATGAGGGAATCGAGAAGCTCGCCATGTCCCATGCGATATCCTTCGCGGGCCTTCGCGAGCAGGTAGGGGGCGCGGCTCATGCTTTCCATCCCCCCCGCGACGACAAGTCCGGCTTCGTCGAGTCGGATCGCCAGGTCGGCGAGCATGACCGCCTTGAGGCCCGAGCCGCAAACCTTGTTGATCGTCGTCGCGCCCACGTGAGTCGGCAGGCCGGCGAAGATGGCCGCCTGCCTCGCCGGATTCTGGCCGATGCCGGCGCTCACCACGTTTCCCATGATCACTTCGTCAACCTCGGCGCCATCGACGCCCGTCTTCGAAAGAAGTTCCTTGATGCACGCGCTTCCCAGCTGAGGTGCGGAAATCGAGGCTAACGATCCATTGAGTGCGCCGATCGGGGTTCTGAGACCGGCGACGATCAATGATTCCTGACTCATCGGAGAGGCTCCTGGCAAGGGGGATCGATCCTTGCTCGGCAAGAGGCGAAGAAACGAGGGTCAAAAAAACGCCTCGCGGTTGGTCGCTTTCAGACGACCGAGGTCTAACTTTCATCCTTCGACCCGGGGGAGATCAAGTCAATCATGTTCCCGTTCACGCCGATTTCGGACATTCGAGGCGGCCAGTCTCTTTCAATGTCTTGCATCGAAAGTTACGCTTGTGTAATCGGCCTGGTTCTACGGCCAGATCTCTCGGTGGCAGCTTTCGCGGGGCGATTCAGGGGATCGATACGGAGGACGACGACGGGATCTGTGATCCGCGTGATCGGCCCTGAATTCTCCCATCGAGATCTCACGGAGCCCGCCTGGGCCTTGGTATCGGTTCGATTCAAGTCTTGAGCTTGACCCACAATTCGCTGGATTCAAGGCGGTTCGCCATGAAAAAGATGATCGGCTTAATCGGAGGTGTGGTCCTGACCGGGACCGGGCTCGTTCTGATGGCGAGTCAAGCTGTCTCTCAGGTACCGACATCCGCCGAAGTCCCGTCGGCCCCGGCCGGTTCGCCCGCGGGACAGGCCAAGGCCGTTCCTCCCGCTCCGATCAAGGAGGAGGAGAAACCGGTCCGGGAGATCCTCGCGTCGTTCGTGAAATCGTTCGCCGCCGGCCAGGCCGAGCCCCTGGCCTCGCTTTTCGGCGAGGACGCGATCGTCGTCGATTCCGGCGGGAACGAAGCCCGAGGCAAGGCCGCGATCACGGAGATGTATCAGGGGTCGTTCGAGGAGAACCCCGGATTGAAGTTGGAAGCCGAGATTCAGGAGATTCGGTTTCTCACCCGAGATGTTGCGCGAGCCGAGGGGCGTTCTCGAATCTCCACACCTAACGGCGATGCTTCCGAATACAGCCGATTCAGCGCGCTCCTCACGAACCGCGACGGCAAGTGGACCGTGGCGGAAATTCGGGAATATCCGCTCCCTCCCGAGGATGTCCCCAGCTACGAGCGCCTGAAGGAACTGGAATGGATGGTCGGCGATTGGGTCGACGAGAGCGGCGACAACAAGGTCACTTCCAGCATCCGCTGGGCCGACAACAAGAGCTATTTAATTCGGACGCATCAGGTCGTCATCAAGGAAGCCAGGGCCGCGTCCGGGACCATGTTCATCGGTTGGGATCCCGCCTCCGGACAGATCAAATCCTGGCTCTTTGACTCGGAGGGTGGGCACGGCGAGGGGTACTGGACGCAAACCGACGAGAATACCTGGGTGGTCAAGGCGCAAGGCGTCCTGCGCGACGGCCGACCGACATCGGCGACTCAGATCCATACCCTCATCAACAAGGATGCCGCGAAGACCAGCTCCATCGACCGGATCATCGGCGGTCAGCTCGCGCCCGATATCATCGACATCGTGATGGTGCGCAAGCCACCCAGGCCCGATGTTTCCACGCCGGTCGGCAAGCCTGCCGCCGCGCCGGGCTCGAAGTAAACGCCGAGTTCTCCGCTGATCTTTTCCTCCCCTATTCCCGTTTCTTGATTTGATCGTCAGCGGTATGAGAACCACACCGGGCTGTCGCCAACTTACCGTTCGAGGTCTCGCATGAAACGCCTCATATCGCTCCCGCCGCTGCTTGGCCTGTTGCTGGTGCTGTTCGTGGCGCGAGATGTCTCCGCGCAAAGAGGGGGACGCGGAGGAGGACGTCCCGGAGGCGGGGGTATGGCTCGTCCTGGTGGTGCGGGCATGGCGCGACCCGGAGGTGGCGGGATGGCCCGCCCCGGTGGCGCGGGGATGGCCCGGCCATCAATGCCGGTGAATCGGCCTGCGATGGGAGGGATGCACAATCGCCCTGGAGGTGGCGGTATGGCGCGCCCGGGAGGCGGTGGGATGACTCGTCCCTCCCCGGGAGTTGGGGGCGGCAATCGTCCAGGCATGGGCGGTCCTGGGAATCGTCCCGGTGGTGGACCTGGGAATCGACCCGGTGGTGGACCTGGGGGAATTGGCGGCAATCGGCCCGGCATCGGCGGACCGGGTAATCGGCCCGGAGGTCCGGGCGGCAGCAGACCCGGTGGTCCGGGTGGGATCGGCGGCAACAGGCCCGGCATCGGAGGAGGGAATCGGCCCGGCATCGGGAGCCCGGGGGGTAACAGACCCGGTGGCCCTGGAGGCATCGGCGGGAACCGACCAGGCATCGGCGGTGGCAATCGCCCCGGCGGCCCGGGTGGTATCGGTGGTAACCGTCCCGGCATCGGCGGACCGGGCAACCGACCGGGAGGTCCGGGTGGTATCGGTGGTAACCGTCCCGGGGGTCCTGGTGGAATTGGTGGGAATCGTCCCGGCATCGGCGGCCCGGGTAACCGTCCCGGTATTGGCGGCAATCGTCCG
>CALKTZ010000237.1 GCA_937997355.1 uncultured Planctomycetales bacterium
GCTCGATCGCGTCTTCCCGAAACTGAAATTCGTCGGACCCACCAGCCTGATGATGGAGCCGGGCACGAACCGGATGCTCGTCTCGGAGAACGCCGGGAAGGTTTACGCCTTCTCGGTGGACGACCCGAACGTCGAGAAGCCGGACCTGTTCCTCGACGCCAAGCGGGAGGTCTACGCGTTTTCCTTCCACCCCAGGTACAAGGAAAACGGCTATGTGTACGTCTTCTGTCCGAATCCGCCGGCGGGAACCCCCAAGCCGTTGATGAGCCGGGTGTCTCGGTATCAGACGAACCTGGAAGGGCCGAGGAAGGTCAAGCCCGACTCCGAGCAGATCATCATCGAATGGCCCTCGGGAGGGCACAATGGCGGCGAGGCGATCTTCGGCCCCGACGGCTACCTTTATATCTGCACGGGGGACGGCAGCAGCGGCTCCGACGTCGACGCCTCGGGGCAGGGGGTGGACGACCTCCTCTCGGTGATGATCCGTATCGACGTCGATCATCCCGATCCGGGCCGGGCCTACTCGATCCCCAAGGACAACCCGTTCATCAACTACCCCGGCGCTCGCCCCGAAGTCTGGGCGCACGGATTCCGCAACCCCTGGCGCATGAGCTTCGACGAGAAGACCGGCCGCCTCTGGGTCGGCGATGTCGGCCAGGATATCTGGGAGATGATCCGCGTCGTCACGAAGGGGGGGAACTACGGGTGGAGCGTCCAGGAAGGGAGCCACCCGTTCCATCCCCACAAGAAGCTCGGCCCCGGGCCGATCATCCCCCCCGTCGTCGAGCATCATCACACCGAGTGCCGGTCCGTCACGGGGGGCTATGTCTATCACGGATCCAAGTTCCCCGAACTCAAGGGGGCGTATGTCTATGGCGATTATCAGTACGGCAAGATCTGGGCCGTCTGGTACGACGGCACGAAGGTGACCCGGCACGAGGAGCTTGCCGACACCGCGGTCTTCATCGCGAGCTTCGCCCTGGGCCGTGATGGCGACATCTACGCGGTCGACAACTCGACCGGCTTCATCGTCGCGCTGGCCCGCGTCCCCCCCGGGACCGCGAAGAGCACCTTCTCGATGACCCTCAAGGAGACCGGGTTGTTCAACTCGGTCGCGTCGAGGACCCCCGCCCCCGGGGTGATTCCTTATACGGTGAACGCCCCCTACTGGGCCGACGGCGCCCATCTGGATCGGCATTTCGGACTCCCCGGCACGACCCAGATGGCCGACCCCGCCGGCAACTGGGTTTACCCCGACGGCATGGTCGCGTCGCAAACCCTCTCGCTCGACCTCGAAGAAGGAAACCCGAAGTCGCGAGCCCCCATCGAAACCCGCATCCTCGTCAAGCAGGACGAGCACTGGATGGGCTATTCCTACCTCTGGAACGCCGAGCGGACCGACGCGACCCTCGTCGGCGCCAACGGGGCCGAGCGGATCGTCGAGATCAAGGATGCCTCCGCGCCGGGCGGCAGGCGGACGCGGAACTGGCGCATCCCCGCGAGGAGCGAGTGCATGTTCTGCCACTCGCGGGCGGCGGGATTCGTCCTCGGGATCAACGCCCAGCAGATGAATCGCGATTTCGACTACGGGGGGATCGTCGACAACCAGATTCGCGCGATCGATCACATCGGCCTGTTCAAGACGCCGCTCGCGGTGAAGCCCGAGACGCTCCCCAGATTCGTCAATCCCTATGACCCCAGGGCCGACCTCAACGACCGCGCCCGGACCTATCTCCAGGTCAATTGCTCGATCTGCCATGTCGTCGACGGCGGCGGCAATTCGCTCATCGAGCTTGCCTACAAGAATGCGCTCGAAGCCACCAAGACGGTTGGAGTACGGCCCGTCCAGGGGACCTTCGGCATCGAGGACGCCTCGGTGATCGCGCCTGGCGATCCCGACCGTTCCGTGCTCTATTATCGGGTCTCGTCGCTCGGCGGCGCCCGGATGCCGCGAGTCGGCTCGAAGGCCGTCGACCCGCAGGCGCTCGACCTCCTCTACGACTGGATCACGAAAATCCCCGATCCGAAGCCGTCCCCCGCGGCGAAATCGGACCGCGAGGAAACCGCCGCGCTCATCGGCCGCCTGCAAGGGGCCTCCGCGATTGCGTCCGCGTCGCGGACCGAGATCATTCGTCGGCTGACTTCCTCGACGAGTCGCGCGCTGGCCCTCGTCCGCGCCCTGGCGCATGCCGGCCCCGACGCGTTCTCCGCGTCGACGA
>CALKTZ010000238.1 GCA_937997355.1 uncultured Planctomycetales bacterium
GCAGACTTCCGGATCCTTGCTGGCCTTGCCTTGCTCGGCGACGATCTCCGGCTTGCAGAAGCCGTTCTTCGCCGCAAGTTCGCCGAGCGCGGAGAGGACATCGACCTGAGCCAGCACCGCCCCGGCCTGAACGAGCCTGGGAGCATCCGCCGCAACGCGGTCGCGGAGCGTCGTGAACAGCTCGTACTCGAGCTCGCAGGCGCGATCTTCCGACCGGAGGACCTTATCTTCATATTCCTTGAGCTCGGGCGTGATATAACGCTCGGCATTCTTCACCGTCTGCTTGCGGATGTAGTTCGAGGGGACCTTCGATCCCTGGGAGTGGGTGATCTCGATGTAATACCCGAACACCTTATTGAAGCTGACCTTGAGATTCGAGATGCCCGTGCGGCGGATCTGCTCGGCCTGGTACTTGGCGATCCAGGATTTGCCCCCCTTCGCAGCGGACCTCAATTCGTCGAGATCCGGATGATAACCTTCGCGGATCAGCCCCCCTTCCTTGATCGTCAAGGGGGGATCGTCCACGAGGGCCGCCGCGATCGAGGACCGAACTTCCGGGCAAAGTTCGAGCGCCGCTTCGAGTTGGCCGAGCCGTCGAGAACGCCGCGCCGTGAGCCTGGCCTTGATCTGCGGAAGGAGCGCCAGGGTTCGCGCCAACGCGACGAGATCGCGCGGGGTCGCCCGGCCGGTCCCGACCCGAGCCGCCAGACGCTCCAGGTCGTAAGCTTGAGTCAAGGACGCCCGCAGGTCGGAACGGAGTTCCGAGTCCTTGACCAGTTCATCAACGGCGTCGAGCCGTTCGCTGATCAGATCGGGGACCGTGAGGGGGGCGGTCAACCATTCGGTGAGGAGCCGTGCCCCCATGGGGGTGACGGTGCAGTCGATGACAGAGAGGAGCGACCCATCCCGTTTCCCTTCGCGCAGGGTCCGATTCAATTCGAGGCTGCGCCGACTCATCTCGTCGAGGGCCAGCGTATCTTCCCGTCGATAGGGATGCAGCCGGGTGATGTGCCCCAGGTTGGTTTTCTGGGTCTCTCGGAGGTAGGCGACGAGGGCACCGGCCGCCTGAACCTCGATGGCCCGATCTTCGACGCCGAAGCCCGCGAGCGTGGTCGTCCCGAACTGGGTAAACAAGGCGGAACGGGACTGCTCCGGCTGGAAATCCCAGGACGGCCGCACCGTGATCACGGATCCCGAAAAGCCTCGGAGCGAGCGGACCCAGGGGGTGTCGAGGGCGGTTTCCGAAACGAGGATCTCGGCCGGATTGAGTCGCGCGATCTCGTCGGCGAGTTCGGTCCGCATGACCGTCGTCAGCGAGAAACGTCCCGTCGAGAGCTCGATCCAGGCCAGTCCCAGCTTGCCCCCGACTTCGACCACGGCCGCGAGGAAATTGGCCGTCTTGGGGTCGAGGAGTTCGTCGTCGGTCAAGGTCCCGGGCGTGACGACCCGGACCACCTCGCGTTTGACCAGCCCCTTGGCCTGCCTGGCATCCTCGACCTGCTCGCAGACCGCCGCACGCCAGCCCGCCTTCACGATCTTAGCGAGATAGGAGTCCAACGCCGGATGGGGAAAGCCGGCCATCGGCATCGCATTTTCGCCCTTATCTCGCGACGTTAACGCGAGCCCCAGGAGCGCGGAGGCACGTTCCGCGTCTTCGCCGAACATCTCATAGAAGTCCCCCATCCGAAAGAGGAGGAGCGCATCAGGATCGCGAGCCTTCATTTCGCGATACTGCTGCATCATCGGAGTCAGGGAAGTGGTCGGCTCACTCATGACAGGGAGAGAAACCCGGGATGAGAATGGATCCGCTGAAGACGAGACCGCGGCCCGATGCTGGATCGATCGAAGCCGCTACCCCGGGTCGATTTCAAAATCGCTCGAAACGCATCTCAATACTTATTGAGGGCGGCTTGCTCTTCGGCATAAATCTCGAAGACCTGATCGAGTCGCGTGATGCGAAAGACTTCGAGAAGATCGGGATGGATGCAACAAAGCTTCAGCTTCCCTTTGACCGCCGTGACCTTTTTCTTGAGATTGATGAGCTTGCCCAGCGCGGCGCTCGATAGATACTGAACATTCCCGAAGTTGAGCAGGATATTCTTGTGGCCTTCGTCCTCGACCAGGCTATAAAGCTGGTCGCCGACTTCCTGGATGTTTTCTTCGGTGACGATCTTGGATTCAACGAAGCTGACGACCGTCACGCCATCAACGCTTTCATGTCTGAGATGACGGCGGGGAGCTTGGGACATCGGGAACACTCCTGTCGAAATCGGAACCGCACCAGGCGAAGGTGAGTCCAAACCATTATAGGTCGCTCCCGCACGCGTGCCACCCTGTCACCATGCCGAAATCGCGAGGGGATGAACGGTCCGAGGTGAGAGCCGACGTACTCTCCAGAGTGACCACAACGTCCCGAGGAATCAAGGGATTAGCGGCAAATCGGCAAACGACATTGGCCAGGCATCCTTCACAAAACAACCAGGCTGTCCGATCGCCCGAATCGGACGATCCCTCAAGCCCCCAGGGACGTCCCGGAGATGTATTGCGGAATCACCGGGTGTTGTAAAATCGGACGAATGGCAACCGACCTTACCAGCGACCAGGGCAAACGCAGTTCCGAGGTAAACCACGCAACTCGTGGTATCCTGCTGCGAGGTGTACGGACCAACAATCTCAAGGGCCTGGATCTCCATATCCCCTCCCGCCGCCTGATCTCCATAACCGGAGTAAGCGGATCGGGCAAAAGCTCGTTGGCGTGCGACACACTCTACGCGGAAGGTCAGCGCCGATACGTCGAAACCTTCTCCCCATACCTCCGGCAGTTTCTGGAACGACTGGAGAAGCCTCCCGCCGACCGAATCGATGGCCTCCCGCCCGCGGTCCTGGTCTCGTCGGCCGGGGTCCGACCTTCAAATCGGAGCACCGTCGGCACACTCACCGAAATTCAACCTCTCCTCGGCCTCCTTTACACGAGGGCGGGAATTGTCGTCTGCCGAAACTGCTCCGCCACCGTCGTCCCAGCCTCGCCGCGATCGGTCGTCTCCGAGATTGAAGAGATGGCCGACGGGACGCGCTATCACATCGCCTTTCCGCTCGATTTGACCCCCGACTCGAACACGGTTGAGCTGACGCGGCTGCTTCGCGAGGACGGATTTTC
>CALKTZ010000239.1 GCA_937997355.1 uncultured Planctomycetales bacterium
GGTGGCCGTCAAGGAACAGGCGGCGCTGGCCATCGAGGCCATCGAAGGGACCGACCGCTGCATCGAGCGCGCCGGCCAGCTTTGCCGGGCCGGCGGCTGGACCCTCGTGAAGGTCGCCAAGCCTCACCAGGACATGCGCTTCGACGTCCCCACCATCGGGGTGACCACGATCCAAAATCTGCACAAGGCCGGCGCGCGCGTTTTGGCGATCGAGGCCAATATGACGATCGTGGTCGACCAGCCCGACGTCGTGGCCCTCGCCGAGAAGCTCGGCCTGACGATCATCGCCCTGCCGGACGGCTGGTCCGACGCGGCCTGATGCCGATGCCGGAGCCTCGCGTTACTTCACGAGGCAGCCGACGATTCAACGGGCTTCGGGGTCGAGAGGCTCCGGCTTCCGCGGCGGGATCGGCTGCGGCTCCATGTCGGCCTTGAGCGGCGGCGAATAGCTCCACTGGCCCCGCTCGGGCTGATGCGGCCGTCCCACTTCCACGGCCCGGACGATGATCTCGGAGACGATCTCGAAGCCCAGGCTATTCGTGTCGAGCACGAGGTCGTAGTTGTGCGGGTCTTTCGAATCCATCCGGTGCATGGTCCGGTCGAAATGGTCTCGGCGGCGGTCGAGGTCTCGGGCGGCGCGCCGGCCGGTCCGGAATGACACCCCCATCCGCTCGGCGACCCGCGCGGCCCTGACATTCAGCGGCGCGATCAGCCGGATCGAGAGGGTCGACTCCCTCGGCAGGAGGAACCCCGCGCCTCGCCCCACGATGATCGACTCGCCCGCCCGCCCGATCGATTCCACCAGCTTGGCGAGGTGGTCGAGATACGCTTCCTGCGGGGCGTAGTGCTCCTCCCGCAACGGGAGCAGCCAGTCTTGCACGACGCTCGGGGCCAGCTCGTCGAAGGCCCGTACTTCCTCGACGGGGAGCTCCATCCGATGCGCGATGGCTTCGAGGAGCTCGTCGTTATACACCTTCCAGCTCAGCCGATTTCCCACCAGCCGGGCGATCGCATCCCCGCCGGAGCCGGTCTCCCGGCTGATGCAGATATTCTGGAACCGCGCCACCGGGACGGCCGAAGCCTTGGCCTCTCGCTTCTTGGCCTCGTCTCGGCCGAAGATCCAACGGTTCAGAAACTCCGGCCAATGAATCCGAAGCTGCGGGAGCGCGCCTCCGCCCGACTCATCCGCGGAGCTCATGGCCGAATTCCAGGCTGCTCCCGCCGATCCCGCCATATCGAGCCCCCTCGGGACGTCTCTTCCAACCCGCCCGCAATCGACTAAGGCCGAGCCCTCGACCTTGTTGCGGAGAAATTCACCCTGTCGATACGCAACAACCAGGGGATCAGATCGACCCCGAATCCCACCATACCGGAATGGTTCTGAAATGCGACCGATTTTTCGAATCGAACGAATCGGCAACTCGATCGAGTCGTCGAACCGATCCCTTCTTCGATCAGATTCTAGTGTAGGAACTTAGGATCTCCAAGAAAAGGGACGACCCGGCCGCGAAACGGCGAAGGTT
>CALKTZ010000240.1 GCA_937997355.1 uncultured Planctomycetales bacterium
GTCGGATCCAAGGTCACGGGGAGCCACAACGGCGGTTTCAAGGCGTTCTCGGGCTCATTCGAGCCGGCCGGGGACAAGATCGAAGCGGGGAAGCTCAAGGCCGAGATCGACATGAACTCGCTCTACTCGGATAACGACAACCTCACCACGCACCTGAAGAATGCCGACTTCTTCGACGTGGCCAAGTTCTCCAAGGCGAACTTCGAATCGACCGAGATCAAGCCGGGCGCCAACGATCCCAAGTTCAAGGACGCCACGCACACCGTGACCGGAGATCTCACGCTCCACGGCGTCACCAAGTCGATCAGCTTCCCGGCGAAGATCTCGGGGGGGGCCGACGCCCTGAACCTCGACAGCGAATTCTCGATCAATCGCAAGGACTTCGGGATCAGCTATGCAGGCAAGACCAACGACCTCATCCGCGACGGCGTCGTGATCAAGCTCTCCATCCACGCGACGAAGGGCTAACGCGATCCCATCCATCGCGGCTCCGGTCTCTCGGACAAGTTACCAGACCGACCGGAGCCGTGGATTCCCTCTTCCTTTCTCGATTCGGCGATGGTCTCCCGATCCCGCGAAATCGCCGACTGTCACATCTCCAGATCCTGAACATCATCTTCGGACCTGCCGAATCCTATCCTGGCGTGCTTCTGGATGCGAAATCCGAGAGGCCACGCATCGGATGGATCGATCTTGGGATATATTCTCTGTAGACCCACGGATGACGTGGAAGCGTTCGCGGTATGCGCCGAACGGATCGTGGAAAAGCCTGGACCAAAAATGAAGGCATCGGATTGGAGTCCCCTGCGGTCGGCGGTTTCGGCGGGGTCGGGAGCCCGCGCCGAACAGAGAAAGGCGCGAATTTCTGTCCCGCATCGGCCGGTGAAGGGTGGCCGGGGCAGAGCGAGCCCGACAGGGCGAGCATGCCCCGGAAGTCCGACGATCCCGAGAGCCCTGGCCTGGCTCCCCGGGGCACGCGGACGCTTTTGCGCCGGCCACCCGACCGCAAAGAGATGGGTATCAAGTGTTTTGTGTGTTCTGAGATTTTCGCGGCGATGTGTCTCGAAGGATTGGCCGCGAAACCACGCAGAACCCGCAAAGAGATCAAATATCAGGAGACCTTCGGTCGGCGGATTCGGTGGGGTCGGATGCCCCGCGCCGAACGAAGCCGTTTCTGCGAAACGAACCCAAATCTCACGAACGAACCCAAATCCCAGGGCGAAGCCGTTTCTGCGAAACGAACCCAATTTGCAAGTAATCGGTCGCTTGGTCCCGCTTCGTTCGCCTTGAGTGCGGCCTTCACTCGACAACACCCCGCGATTTTCACGAACGAACCCAAATCCCACGAACGAACCCAAATTTCACGAACAAACCCAATCGTCGATCATGAAAGACGTTTCCGGTTCCCGGGGTTCCCTCGTCCAGCCGCGTCGCATGGCAACGGGTTGGGAAAACGGTTATATTGAAAGCCTGCGAGATCCAGTGGCCGCGTCCATCCCACCCCAAAACCACGAGTCGATCCGATCAGGAGATCTCACCGTGACTGACCGATCCCAGTCGACCAATCCCACCGCCGATCGCCTGCCATCATCCATTTCCGGTTCGCGTCGCGATTTCCTCAAGGGTTCGACCGCCGCGATCGCTGGCGCCAGCGCGGCCACGGTCCCCCTGAGCCTCTCCGTCCCGCTCGTCCATGCCGCGGGGAGCAGCACGATCCGGGTTGGACTCGTCGGCTGCGGCGGTCGAGGGACTGGTGCCGCCACGCAAGCCCTCAAGGCCGATTCGAATGTCAAGCTCGTCGCGATGGCCGAGGCATTCCAGGATCGGCTCGACGACAGTCTCGCGGAACTCAAAGCCACCCCCGAAAGCGGCGCCCGGGTCGATGTCCCGAAGGACCGCCAATACATCGGCTTCGACGCCTACAAGCAGGTCATCGATCAGGTCGACGTCGTCCTGCTCACCACGAGCCCTCACTTCCGCCCGCTCCACCTGGCTTATGCGGTGGAGAAGGGGATTCACGCCTTCGTCGAGAAGCCGATGGCCGTCGACGGCCCCGGCCTCCGCAAGTTCATCCAGGCGTGCAAGGACGCCAAGGCCAAGAATCTGTCGGTCGTCAACGGCTTCTGCTGGCGGTATGACGGCCCTC
>CALKTZ010000241.1 GCA_937997355.1 uncultured Planctomycetales bacterium
CATCCACAAGACGCCGGCCGGGAAGCTCCGCGGCGACGTTCACTTCGAGTCGGCCGTTCAAGTCGCGGGACGGATCACGCCGGTTCCCGGCGGGGTCGGCCCGATGACGATCGCCATGCTGTTGCGGAACACCCTCCTTTCCGCCCGGATGACCCTGGGTACGAAGCCCGTGCGTCCCGCTTGATTTCCCCATGAACCCGAACCACGTTCCCGAAGTATCCGAGATCGGGCCGGAGACCGGCTCCCGGTTCCCCTGGCGATCGGCGCTGCTGCTCATGGCCGTGGCGGCGGCCCTGATGGTCTTCACCACCCCCAATGAGCTGTTCTCGCGTTGGGCGTTCTTCGATTCGGGGGCCGACCTGGCGATCCAGTCGATGATCGCGCGGGGGCTCCGGCCGTCGATCGACTTCGGCTACATCTACGGCCTGCTCCCCCTGGCGATCGGCCGGGTCTGGCAGGGCCTGTTCGGGGCCACCCCGACCGCCTGCCGGGCCGCGACGCTGGTCTGCCACCTGGCCCTGGCCTGCGGCCTGGCGCGGTTCGCATCGACCTTGCGGATCGGCCCGGCCGGAATCCTGCTCATGGTCGTGGCGATGCCCGACATGCTCTTCACGTCGACCGTCGTCCTGGTCCATGTGCTGGAGCCCGCCCTCCTGATCAACGCCCTGGCATTCCAGGCGAGCGGGCGGCGGAGCACGGCCCTCGCGCTGGCCACGGTTTGCCTGTTCGTCAAGCCGACGATGGCCTATCTGTACGGCCTCGTCCTGGTGATCGAGATCATCCTCGTCGAGCGACGAAATGCCTGGAAGACGATGATCCCCGCCGCGCTGACGGGGCTCGGCCTGGCGGCCCTGCTGGCGATCCTTTACGGCCCGGTCCCCTTGATTCGAACCTTGCTCCCAGGAGGCGGGATGGCGGTCTATCGGGCGCAGAAGTACGGCTTCTTCGGCGAGGCGGGGCGCCAGTTCTGGATCTTGCCCGGCGCGGGCATCCGGGATTACTTCCGCTATGAGGTGGGGGGGTGGATCGTCTCGGCCCTGCTGCTGGCGATCGGCGGGCTGGTCGCGGCGGCCAGGCTCCTCCGGGGGAGCCGAAGCCGGGTCGATGGGATGATCCTCGTTTGCGCCATCCTGCACACGGGCTTCGTCCTGTTCTTCTTCGGCAACCGGTTCTCCTGGATCTATTACTATTCGGTGATGATCGCCGGGGTCGCCGCGATGGCCGCCTGGGGCAAATGGCCGAGGCGGCTCGTGCTCGCCGTGGCCCTCATCATCGTCGCGGGGAGCAAGGTGAAGGCCCAGATGAACCTGGACTTCTGGAAGATCAATCATCCCAGGCCCGAGATGCACGGGCTCTGGGCCTCCGACTCCCAGTTGGCGGAATGGCTCCGGGTCGTCGAGGTCACTCGTGACTTTCGACCGATCGCCCTCCTCGCCACGGCCGAGGGGGCGACCGTCCTGGAGCCGGGGATGTTCCTCCCGGCCGATTGTTCCTACCTGGTCGAAGGGCACACCCTCCCGGCCGAGGTCCGCCGCAAGGCCGACCGGATCGCCTCGGCCTCCATGGTGATCAGCACCCGAGATCCCGATGAGCTCGGCTTCTGGCCCGAGATCGTTCAGGCGCTCGATGGGTGTCGGACCGTCGAAAAATCGGGTATGTTCTGGATTCTTAAACGCGATCGCCCCCCCTCCCCCGCGAGATGAAGGGGCGATCACGCTCAACGGCCGCCCCCCTCGCGCCGGGCCGATTTTCGAACGAACCGATGGGACCTTGAATCATGATCCGACTGGGTATCTGCAACGAGCTGTTCGAGAACTGGGATTTCGCGGACGTCTGCCGGACGGTCAAGTCGCTGGGCTACGACGGCCTGGAGATCGCCCCGTTCACGCTGGCCCCCAGGATCACCGACGTCTCGGCCGATCGTCGGCGGGAACTGCGGAAGATCGTCGAGGATTCGGGGCTCCAGACGATCGGTCTCCACTGGCTCCTGGCCAGGACCGAGGGGTTCTACCTGACGACCCCCGACGCGGCGGTCCGGAAGGCGACCGAGGATTACTTCGTCGCCCTGGCGGAAGCGACCAGGGATCTCGGCGGCTCGCTGATGGTCTTCGGCTCTCCCAAGCAGCGCGACCTGCTGCCGGGGGTGACGCTCGACCAGGCCGACGGCTACTCGGCGGAGGTTTTCGGCCGCCTGATGGAGCGAATCCGGCCCCTGGAAGTCGACTTCTGCCTGGAGCCGCTGGCCCCCAGCGAGACGAACTATCTCAACACCTGCGCCCAGGCGACCGCCCTGATCGAGCGGATCGGCGACCCCCATTTCGGCCTCCACATGGACGTGAAGGCCCAGAGCGGCGAGACCGGCACGACGGTCCCCGAGCTGATCCGGGAATACGCCCCCACCGCCAAGCATTTCCACGCCCAGGACGTGAATCTGAAGGGCCCCGGGATGGGGGACGTGGACTATGCCCCGATCATGCGGGCGCTGGTCGATTCGGGCTACGACCGCTGGGTGTCGGTGGAGGTTTTCGACTTCTCCCCCGGCGCCGAGGAAACGGCCAGGCAGAGCATCGCCTGCCTCACGCGCGAGCTCCAGGCTGCTTTACACCGGGGGGCCTGACCGGTACGATTGAATACGACAATCGTCGTCCCGATCTCGATCGAACAGGTCGTTCGCGGAGCCCTGGTCTGGCCCGCCGTCGACGATTGAAGCCGTCTCAAAAAACGCACAATTCATCCCCCGTCGATCTCAAGAGGTCTTCCATGGCCCAAGCCATCGTCAATCCGGAGGAGCTCCGACGGTTCGCGGCCCGCTTGAAGCAGTTCAATCAAGACCTGCTCAATCAGCTCTCCGTGATCCACGGGCAGTTGAGCGGCCTCGGGCAGAGCTGGCGCGACCGCGAGCATGACAAGTTCGCCGAGCAATTCGAAGAGACGCTCCAGGCGGTCAAGCGGTTCGCCGACGCTTCGAATCAGCACATCCCCTTCCTGCTCCGCAAGGCCGAGCGGATCGAGGAATATCTCCAGCAGCGTTAAAGGCGACGGGATTCCTCGAAGCCGTACCTCCAGAGCGGAGACGCGACCATGAGCAAGTCCGCCAATGTCCGATCGGTCCAGGCGCTCAAGGATTTCCGGATCGCCCTGTGCAACTTCGCCGACGATGCCCGGGGCGCCCTGGGCGGGGTCGAGATGGAGCTCCGCAAGTTCCGGGATTGGCTCGAACGAGACCAGCTCGGCTACTGGCAGATGCAGGTCAAGAGGCGGCAGCAGATGATCGCCGACGCGCGGGCCGCGCTCCACAAGAAGAAGCTCTCGGCCGGCAAGAGCGACGCCGTCTCCGACTCCGAGGAGAAGGAGAACCTCCGGAAAGCCACCCAGCTCCTGCGGGTGGCCGAGGAGAAGGTGGAGATCGTCCGCAAGCTGATCCCGCAGTTCCACCAGGCGGTCGCCTCGTATCACTCGCACTCGCAGCCGCTGGGGGACCACATGTCGGGGGGCTTCGAACGGTCCCTCGCCCGGCTCAGCCAGATGATCGACTCGATCGAGGCGTACCTCGCGCTCCAGGCCCCCGCCACCGCGGAACCCGCCGGGGCCATCTTCACCTCCTCGTCCGGCGGCGCGGCGGCGGCCAAGTCGACCGCCACGACGAACAGGGGGGCCGGTTCCGGCGGCGACGAGCCGCCCCCGGCCAGGACCGAAGCCCAAACCCAGGAGG
>CALKTZ010000242.1 GCA_937997355.1 uncultured Planctomycetales bacterium
CGGCCCACGGGTCGCAGATCCGGACCGTCCGCCTGGTCGGCAAGGACCAGGGGGTCGTCGATCACAGGACCGGGGTCGGGTCCGGTAACGCCAGGGCGTACCTGGCGGGGGACCTCGACCGATTCCTCGTCGCGGGGAGGGGGACCGTTGGCAGTTAAGAAAATGGCGGTCGGCGCATTACCGGCCTGGCGTCCGGGGCCGGTCCTGGGCGGTAATGCGCCGACATCGGGCCGGGTCGTCGCCGAGATTCGATGCTCCAAGCAGCGGATGATTCTGACGGGGATTTTCGAGGGCAGGTTCTTTCGCGTCAGGGGAGATTTCGGATTTCAGGCCCGGATGATCGTGAGGTGGTGCCCGCACGAGGAGTATCCGTTCGAGCCCCTGGGCTCGGGGAAGGAGGAAGTATCGGATGGATGAATCGAAACGCGAGAAGTTGAACGTCCATATCAGGTGGATGATCCGGCGGGACCTGCCGGACGTCCTGAGGATCGAGTGGGACACCCATGGCCCGGCCTGGACCGAGGAGCTGTTCCTGATCGAGCTCAGGAAGCGGAACGTCATCGGGCTCGTCGCCGAGCTCGACGAGAAGGTCCTCGGCTTCGCGATCTATGAGCTGAATCGGGGGTCGATCGAGGTCCTCAACATGGGGGTCGACCCGGCCAAGCGCCGCCGCGGGATCGGCTCCCAGTTCGTGGCGAAGCTGGCCGGCAAGCTCAATTCCCAGCGGCGGAAGTCGATCGACCTGCGGGTCAGGGAGGGCAACCTCGCGATGCAACTCTTCCTGAAGTCCGCCGGCTTCCGGGCCACGGGCGTCGAGCGGGGGTTCTACCAGGACCCCGACGAGGACGCCTACGTCATGGCCTACACGATCGCCGAGCCCGCCAGGGTCGCGGTCGGGGCCGGCAAGTCGGAAGGAGGTTGAGTTTGGTCGGGGCGCCCAAGAAGTCGGCCCGCGTGATCGTCGCGGAGAGGTCGGCGGTCATCAGCGAGTGCGGGCGGTATCGGTACTGCCTGCGGAGGAGATGGGGCGACG
The DNA here is from genome assembly GCA_937997355.1 of uncultured Planctomycetales bacterium. Lineage (GTDB taxonomy): Bacteria > Planctomycetota > Planctomycetia > Isosphaerales > Isosphaeraceae > CALKTZ01. The sequence goes on from CALKTZ010000242.1 coordinate 1,034, forward strand.
AGAGTTACGCCCTGTTCATCGGCCTGAACCCTTCGACCGCGGACGCGGTCGATGACGACCCCACGATCCGTCGCTGCGGCAACTTCGCGGCCGACTGGGGGTATGGCGGGCTCGTCATGGCGAACCTGTTCGCCTACAGGACGAAGAGCCCGGCCGCGATGAAGGCCGCGCCCGAGCCGGTCGGGCCCGAGAATGACGCCTGGCTCGCGAGGCTGGGCGCCGACGCCGGCATCCGGGTGGCGGCCTGGGGCGTCGACGGCTCGCACCTCGGCCGCGATGCGGCGGCCCTGGCCCTGATCCCGGACCTCCGCTGCCTGGGGCTCACCAAGGATGGCTTCCCGCGTCACCCGTTGCGCCTGCGGCGCGATACGCCGCCGGTCGCGTTCTGATTTCCGGAAATCACTTCGAGGAGTCGCAATGTACAACGATTTCAAGGGCACGCTGCGCGATTCGTGGCGGTTCACCTACTCGGGGAGCGAGCTCGCCCCGTACGCCGAGAAGAAGCTCGCCGAGCACAAGGCCGCCGAGTGGGCCGCCAGGGAGCAGATCGCGACGCTGATGCGCGACCCGGAAGTCAACCCGCAGTCGAACAACAAGCTGGCCGAGGCGAAACGCGAGGTCGCCGAGCACGGCGACGGCGTGGAGAAGTGCGGCGTGTGGGTCCACGAGTTCCGGAAGCGGCCGAATAGCGACTTCCTGCTCTCGCTGGGCGACGTCGTTTACTTCGGCCTGATCGATCCGCTGACGGAATTGCCGGCCGCGGGATGAGCCCGACCCCGCCCGGATCCAGGACGCCGATCGCCCCAAGTCGAAGCCGGCGAATCGGTAAAGGAATCGGGGCGGAATCCCGCCCCGGCAACGGCCCCCATCGGCTAGCCTCGGGATAGCCCGACCGTCGTCCGCGGGGCCGCCTTCGCGCCCGCGGCACGGCCCGGCGGGCTTCTTCGTCGAGGTCGTCGGCAAGCCATGGCCACACGGACGCGGGCGGGCGCTGAAGCGATCAGAAGTCTCGATGCATTCCAGACTTATACCGACCGGCTCGCGACGGCCATGGCGTTGCGGGACTGGTCGATACGGATCGGGGAGGGGCCGCCGACGGACCCGGACGCCGACGCGGCGATCCACCTGGTGCCGGGCCGCAAGGTCGCCCGGATCTGGCTCTCCGAGGAGACGCTCTCGGCCGCCTCGGTCGAGGAGCAGCGGCACACGCTCGTCCACGAGCTGATCCACTGCCACTTCAACCTGGTCGACGCGCTGGTCGCCGGGGAGGAGGTGCGGCGGATCGTCCTGATGTGCCTCGAATACGGCATCGACGGGCTCGCGGACGCGATCGCCCCGAGGATGCCATTGCCGGGATAGCGCCGAGCGAAATTGGCGTCGCGGCATCCGCGCCGCCGGTGCGAGGATCGGCGGAGACGATGACGGCCGGGCCTGTCGCGCCCGGCCGCTCGAATTGAGACAACGCTTCGAGAGATACAACGGAGTTCGCCTGGATGGGCAGCAGCAGCAAAACCGGCGGGATGGCGGTCGAGCGGGTCTTCAGCGTCGAGGGGCAGTCCCCGTTCGACGGCGTGGAGTGGGAGGCCCGGACCGCGGAGATCAGGGACAAGGACGGCGGCCACGTGTTCCGGCAGGAGGGGTGCGAGTTCCCCGCATCCTGGAGCCAGCTCGCGACCAACGTGGTGGCGAGCAAGTATTTCTACGGCCCCCAGGGGACGCCCGGGCGCGAGGCGAGCGTCCGCGAGCTGATCCACCGCGTGACGCGGACGATCGCCGACTGGGGCAAGGAAGGGGGGTACTTCGCGTCCGAGGAGGACGGCGAGCGGTTCTACGACGAGCTGACCTGGCTCTGCCTGCACCAGCACGGCGCCTTCAATTCGCCGGTCTGGTTCAACGTGGGGCTGTCGCACGTCCGGGGCGTCAAGGGGGCCGCCAACAACTGGCGGTGGTCGGAGAAGGAGGGGAGGGCCGTCCGGTGCGAGGACGCGTACCGGTGGCCGCAGGCAAGTGCTTGTTTTCCGTATGAGACGCGGATCAACACCACTGCCGGGCTGCTGCCGATAGGTGACATAGTTGTCGGCCTGGAGAACGGCCGAACCTTTACGACTTACGATCAGGAAGGTAAACCAACGCCGATCGTCGCCGGCTTGCGGAAGGGTAAGCGAAAGGTCGTGCGCCTCGAGATGGCGGATGGTTCAATCTTGCTGCCGACTTTCGACCATGTGGTCTTTATTCGGCAGGACGGCAAACTCGTCGAGAAGATGGCGGGCGATCTTGAGGCGGGAAAGGATCGTCTTGTCTTGTCACGCGATGTATTGCTGGGCGGAGCAGCCCCGGACTTGGGGGTTTATGACGTAACGCCCGATGTGGCCTGGGTGGGCGGATTGATGGTCGCGAACGGATATAGTGGGCGGCCGCCTTCGGCGACGAGTGACATTTGGGAAGTGAAAGTCAACACGCGTGCCGAGGCTGACAGGGCGCGTGCGGTTTTCGATAAGTATAGAATTCCATTCACGGAAAAGGAGTTTCATTGGGGGTTCACCGTTCGGGGTTATGGGGCTATTGGGCGGGTGTTCTGGGAAGCGCTAGGACTTTGGAATCACACACACGCCAAGATTATCCCAGAGTGGGTGATGCGATCCGGGGTGGAACTAGCTGGGGCGTTCTTAAATGGCCTGTTCGGGGCTGATAGTCATGTACAGAAGCACGAGAACGGTCGTGTTTCTGTCGCACTATCGAATGTCAGCGAGGATGTGATTCGAAAGGCCCACCTGCTCCTACGCTCCATGGGTATCTACGGGGGGATTAGCGGTTGGGACGATCCTCGTGAAGACAGCAATCGGCAGTATTGCTGGGCGTTGCGGATTAGTGATCAACAATCGGTCTCGAGGTTCCGGGCGCTGGTCGGGCTGACTCACGAGACGAAGGCGTCGATTTTGCATGCAGGCCGCGACCATAACACCGCTGTCGATTCTCGGACACCCGATGTCCTTGTTGTGGCCAAGGCATTCGGCGGCGCGCATCAGGTTTTTGACATTCAGACAGCAAGTGAGACTTTCTGGGCTGAAGGGTTGCTGGTGCATAATTGCTTCATCCAGGGGGTTCAGGACGACATGGAGAGCATTATGGACCTCGCCAAGAGCGAGGCGATGCTCTTCAAGTACGGGTCCGGGACCGGTACGGATCTTTCGACCCTGCGGTCGAGCCGGGAGAAGCTGTCGGGCGGGGGGTCGCCGTCGGGGCCGATGAGCTTCTTGAAGGTCTACGACGCCGTGGCGGGGGTGATCAAGAGCGGCGGCAAGACCCGCAGAGCCGCAAAGATGAACACTCTCTTATGCGATCATCCCGACATTCTAGAGTTCGTCGAGGCGAAAAGCAAGGAGGAGGCCAAGGCGCATGCGCTGATCCGGGAGGGCTATCCGGCCGATTACAACGGCGAAGCATACTCGTCGGTCGCCTTCCAGAACGCAAACCTGTCCGTGCGTGTGACGGACAAATTCCTCGAGGCCGTCGAGGCGGACGCGGACTGGTCGACGATCGGGGTGACGACGGGCGAGCCCGTCGAGACCATGAAGGCCGGTGAGCTGATGGACAAGATCGCCGAGGGCACCTGGCTCTGCGGCGACCCCGGCGTTCAGTACCACGACACGATCCAGGCGTGGCACACGTCGCCGAATACGGCGCCGATAGCGTGCAGTAACCCTTGCAGCGAGTATCTTTATATAAATGATTCTGCATGTAACTTGGCGTCCATCAACCTGATGAAATTCCGCAACGAGGACGGCACGTTCGACGTCGGAAGATTCCGCGCGGCCTGCCGGATCTTCATCACGGCGCAGGAGATCCTGGTTGATAACGCGAGTTACCCCACCGAGCTGATCGCGGCCAACAGCCACAAGTTCCGCCCGCTCGGCCTCGGCTACGCCAATCTCGGCGGCCTCCTGATGAGCCTCGGCCTGCCCTACGACTCGGACGAGGGGCGCGGCATCGCTGGGGCAATCACGGCGATCATGACCGGGGAAGCTTACCGGACGAGTGCCGCGCACGCGGCGCATCTCGGGCCCTTCGCGGGATTCGAGGTGAATCGGGAGCCGATGCTCCGCGTGATGGCGCAGCATCAGGCGGCGATCGACGACATCCACCCGTCCGTGCCCGATTATCTCAAGGAGGCGGCGGAGGCCGCCTGGCAGGCGGCGATCTACCTGGGCGAGCGGCGCGGGTATCGGAATAGCCAGGTCAGTGTGCTTGCTCCAGCGGGGACCATCGGGTTCAAGATGGACTGCGACACCACCGGCGTCGAGCCGTGCATCGCCCTGGTCGTCTACAAGAACCTGGCGGGCGGCGGGCAGTTGAAACTGACCAATCGCCTGGTGCCGCTGGCGTTGAAGTCACTCGGGTACGGCGTCGAGGTCGACTACTCCTGCAACGGGGACCCCCACCGATTCGACCGGGCCGGCGCGATCGTCGATTACGTCGACCGTCACGGGACGGTCGAAGGGTGCGAGGAGCTCGAGCCCGATCATTTATCGGTTTTTGATTGTGCGTTTCCAGCTATAAAAGACGGTCGTGCGATTCATTACACGGGCCATTTGCGTATGATGGCTGCCGTGCAACCTTTTTTAAGCGGAGCGATCAGCAAGACCTGCAACATGCCCGAGTCGGCGACCGTCGCGGAGATCCGCGACACCTACATGCTCGGCTGGAAGCTCGGCCTCAAGGCTGTCGCGATCTACCGGGACGGCTCGAAGGGGAGCCAGCCGCTCTCGACGAAGAAGGAGGAATCCGCGCCGGCCGACCCCGGGCTCACGACGGTCTCGACCGCCGGCCTGGGGGTCTCCGAGCCGGCCCCGGACCTGCCGGTCGGCGCGCCGCCGGCCCGCACGAGGCTCCCGGCGACGCGGGCCAGCCTCACCCACAAGTTCAACATCCAGGGGCACGAGGGGTACGTCAACGTCGGGTTCTACCCCGACGGCCGGCCCGGCGAGCTCTTCATCACGATGGCGAAGGAGGGCTCCACGATCGGCGGCCTGATGGACGCCCTCGGGCTCTCGATCTCCCTGGGGCTCCAGTACGGCGTCCCGCTCCCGGTCCTCGTCGAGAAGTTCAGCCACGCACGCTACGAGCCCTCCGGGTTCACCAAGAATCCCGACATCCCGATGGCGAAGTCGCTCACGGATTACGTGTTCCGCTGGCTCGGGATGCAGTTCATCGACGGCTATCGCGAGGTCAACTCGCCCGATCGCGACGGGGACCGGG
>CALKTZ010000243.1 GCA_937997355.1 uncultured Planctomycetales bacterium
ATTCGGCGTTGACCGAGGTGTAGGTGCCTAGACCATGTCTGAAAATCCCACGGACTGTTCGGGACCTGCTCCCATCCGGTCTTCGAATTGGTGGACGACCGTCTCATCCAGATTCATGTTCGCCTCGATCTGCTCTTTGGCCATCGCGTTCATCGTCGGTATCACTCCAGGACCTTCGAGGGCGAACCGATCCTCTTCTTTCATCGCATCAAACCGCCCTTCGGCGAATGTCTTGCGGACCGACACTCCGGAGCGGGGAATTCTTCGATGCCGGCCGATCCCAACCAGTTCAGGCACGTCCTGTTCGTGGATTCGTTCGGGAGCGGCATATCTTCTCCGGATTCTCTCGGGGTTTGCGGAGGATGACCATGCTCAGCCGGCCTGCGTCCCCAGGGGTTCGAGGCCGAACGAGAAGCCATCGCCGAGGACGCTCGATTGGAACGTCAGCGGAGAACGCAACGCACGGGTGAGGCCGTCGACCTCGAAGGCGCCGGGTGCCCGGCACCAGATGGCCCCCGCCTGCCGATAGAGGACGACAGGCTCCTTGATGGTCGAGGCCGGGATGTGCGCCTGCGGCGAATCTCCGACGATGCAGGTCTCCGCCATGAGGAGCACGCCGTCGACCATGAGCGGGAGCCGATGCCGGCTGAGGATGCCGAGTCTCGCCGTGGCGCTGACCGGGCTGGGTTGACGGAACTCCAGCTCGACCGTCGAGCCGAGTCGGATGATGTCGCCGTCTCGGAGCACGGTTTCCGAAGCAACCGGCTTGCCGTTGACGTACGAAGCGTGATGCGATTGCAGCACGTAACCATCCCCGACGCGGACGAGGGTGGCATGCTGCCGGGCCAGGTCCCCCATCAGGGGGACGTCGGCCAGGCTATCGGCACCCGCCCGCCCCAGGACGATCCGATCGGACAGGCAAACGAGATAGCCCCCGACGGCATCGACCCAGAGCAGGAACCGGCCGTTGGCGTTGACGTTGGAGTCGGCAGCGTCTTCTCGATGATTGCGCGGGATCGGCCGTTGGGCCGGTTTTGCCTGCCGGGGGGAGATCATCGCCGGGGCGAGCGTCAGGATTTCGGGATCCGAGCCCGCCTCGGCCCGCGGCTGAATGCGCGACGCCCGTACGCTGGCCTGCTGCCAGCGTGACGAGGTGGAAGGGCCGATGGCGGCAATCTGCTGCCAGGCCTTGGCGCGGGCCTGGCGAGCGGCCGGATGCTCGGGGACGGCGGTGAGGACCGCCTCGGCCGTTGAAAGGACCCGAGGCCATTGGTTCTCCGCCAAAGCCGCGTACAGGGCCTCGATATGCGGGGCCGACTTCTGCTGACGGGCATCGATGTCGCGGCGGACGGCGGCCAGAGCCGCATGAGTCCCGCTTCTCGAGCCCTCTCCGCTGCTATTTCCGTTGCTGTCGGCGAGTCGCTCGGCGCGGTCGAGGTGCTCGTAGGATCGGCCGAATTCTCCTCGCCTCGCTTCGGCGAGGGCGCTCCGCCATGCCTCGGCGATTTCGCGCGAACGCCGGAGCGCGGGGCCGCAAATCTTCCGTCTCGTCAGGCCCTCGATCCGGTCCAGGACCTGGTCGGGGTCGCCGGCTTCCAGGCCGGTACGAATTTCCTCGGCGACTTGGTCGGCCAGGTTGAGGCGGGCCGCTGCCAGGGAGTCGGGAGGTGCCCCGAATCGTTCCGCCTGATCGAGGTCGTCGATCGCGCCGGCGAGATCGTCGACCTTGGCACGCCGCATCGCCCTCGCGATCAAGTCCAGCACGAGCCGGGCCCGGAGCTGGACCGCCTGATGATGGTCCGAAACATCGGGCCGATTGGCCAGCGCCAGGGCTTCATCAAACCGGCCGCCGCGAACCGCTTCCTCCGCCTGTCTCAGCACGATTCGCCATTGTCCCAGCATGATGGTTTCGATCCGCTCCCAGTATTCTGAGTCTATCGCATTCATCCCAGGATCCGGAAGAAACTCCGTTCCACGCCAATGTATCAAAAGCCGGAGGCGAGCCGGAACGCCCAGGGAGTTTCCTTGAGCGTCCTCGGCGAGCCTCTTGTCGCGTCACGGGAAGCGACAGCGTCCTGACGGCTGCCTCGATTTAGAGGCTCTTTTCCCCCGCCTTGGGGGCCGCGGCGCCGTTCTGGCCGAACTCCGCGTCGATTTCCTTCACCACGTCACGGGTGGCTTCGCTCGTCTCGGGGGCCAGCCCTTCGGCGAAACGACCTTCCATCTCGGCCCGCCGCGACATGATTTCCAGTCGCTTCTCCAGATCGGTCACCGACTCCTTGGCGCGGGCCAGGGCGGTGTCGTCGAAGTCGAACTCATTCTTGGACTGGGTCGCCTGGACCATCCGCAGCCTGGCTTCGATCTCATCGAGCTTGGTCGTGAGGGTTTTCTTGGTGGCCATCGTGTTGTCGAGCTGCTGACGAAGGGCCACGGCCTCGTTCTTCTTGGCCTTGTAGGTGGCTTCCTTGCTTTCGAGGATGCCGCCGATGCGCTTCACATGGTCGAGCCGCCGCGCGAGGTCGGCCTTCAGCTCGGACTCGGTGTAGAGGACTCGGCCATGCCCGGCGAGGCGGAATTCCCCCTTCTTGAGATTGTCGCGGGCCGCCAGCATCGCCTTGGTCTCGGTATCCAGATTGGCCCGAGTCTTGTTGATCTCGAGCTCGAGCTGGTCGGTCTCGACCTCGACCCGGGCGAGCACCTCGATGTTGTCTCGGATCGCCGGCACGAGCCGATTGATCTCATCCCGTGCCCGGTCGATATCGAACTGGACCGGCACGCGGTTGTGGGCATCCCGCCGGAACTTGTGGATGGCCGTCTTCACGTAACTGGGGGCGTGCGTCCCGAATACCAGGAACAGAGTCCCGGCACCCAATGCCGCGCCCACCAACCCTTTTTTGACCAGCGAGCAAACCATGTTGAAAATTCTCCTAATTCTCCGGAATCCCTAACTTACGGAATTGATCGGGTTTCGGGTAGCACAGGCGGCGAGATTGATCGAACCATGCCGCTCCACACGAGTAATTCGGAGCAGGCGGTTCATTATTGAAAAATGTGACGCGAGAGATGCCGTAAGATTGCGATTGGAGATGAGGGAGACGTCCTCGGCGTAAGCTTCCGTTGGATTCGGATGTCGCGGGGATTGCAGCCCTGAGGTAGGAGGCGCCAATCCTTCGTCGCATCGTCTGTTGAGATGAGAAGTTAAATCCGCCAGGCCGATGAATCTCGGTCGTTGACTCGCCCGGATTTTACTTCATACAATTCCGTCCATCCGTGATTGGTTCTCTCCCCCCCAAGAGTTGGCCTGAATCTCGAAGCAGAGAATTCAGGGCAGGCGGGACGTTCCATTCGGGTTCGGAGGGCCCACGATGCCCGTGCAAGTGCTTTGCACCAATTCTGCTTGCGGGGCTTCGATCAGCACGGCGGGGTTGGACTGGTCCCAACCTGTACGATGTCCCCGATGCGGTCGCATCGTCCAGCCTTCCTCGATCGCCGATGCTAAGTCAGGTCCCTCGGTCACCGGCGATCCGTCGGCCCAGCTTGAGTTGGCCGACGGATCGATCTTCGGCCGCTACCGGATACTCCGCACCTTGGGGCGAGGCGGGATGGGGGCGGTCTATCTGGCGGAAGATTCTCGTCTCGGGAGGCGGGTTGCGCTCAAGGTCCCTCATCTGCCGTCCGGTGCCAGCCCGGAGCTGCTCCAGCGATTTCACCGCGAGGCGCGATCCGCGGCGTTGCTGGATCATCAGAACCTTTGTCCGATTTATGATGTTGGCAACATCGACGGCATCGATTATCTAACGATGGCCTACATCGAGGGGCAGTCGCTGGCCGCCTTGATTGATCGTCGGGGGGCGCTGGCATCCCGTCAGGCCGCGGGGGTGGTGCGTAAGCTGGCCCTGGCGATGCAGGAGGCGCACGATCAAGGGGTGTGGCATCGGGATCTCAAGCCGGCCAACGTCCTGATCGGCCGCAAGCGAGAGCTTGTGATCGTCGATTTCGGCCTTGCATGGCATGACGCGGGCGGCGATCCGCGTTTGACGAAGACCGGGGTCGTTTTGGGGACCCCGTCGTATATGTCGCCCGAGCAGGTTTCGGGTGATTTGAGTTTGATCGGCCGTGCGAGCGACATCTACAGCCTGGGCGTGATCCTGTACGAGCTGCTGACGGGGCGTCTACCGTTCGAGGGATCGATGCCGCTGGTGCTGGGCCAAATCATGGTGGCCGAGGTGCCACCTCCCTCAAGTTTGAACGCCGAGGTGGACGGGCGGATCGAGTCCATCTGCTTGAAGGCGATGTCGAAGCGAGTGGAAGCGCGTCAGAGATCGATGACAGAGCTGGCGGAGGAATTGGGAGAATATTTGAAGGGGGGTGAGGAACCTTCGCCGGTGCGGCCCGAGTTGATCAGTTTTAATGAAGGAGATATTCCGCGTGGGGGAGAGACGGATCGCCTCCTGTCGCGGACATTCGGCGCAATCGTGGCGAGATCTGGCTCAACAGGCCATGCGGGGCCGGACTCGAAGCCGGTGGATTTGGAAGCGGGCATGCCCGATCGGCGTAAGCGTGGGAAGCGGGCGCTGATGATTGCGTGCGCGCCGGGTTTTCTGGTCGCTTTAATCGGGATGATCCTGTACGTGAGGACCGAGGAAGGGACTCTTCGAATCGAGTTGATGGAAGGGCGTTCGAACGCGGTGGTGCGGGTAGATGGCAAGAGGATTTCGGCGGAAGATCTCGGAGAGCCGCTGAAGCTCCCCGTAGGGGAGCACCGCCTGGAGGTGGAGTCGCCGGGATTTGAGGCCGGGGGCAAGCAATTCACCATCAGGCGGGGTACGAATCCGGCGATCCGCATCGGGCTTGTATCCTTGGAAAAGCCTCCGAAGGATCAGGCACAGAGCCCGAAAACGACGAAACCGGAAATCGCTCCGCCATCCGCGGCAACTCGGTCGATCAATTCAACCCCCGGGGCAAATTCTTCTCCCGTCATGGCGCCCATCCCCGAGACAGTAATTTCCGGCGAGCGATCGAAGCCATTGTTCCCGGTGTTTCACAAGGCCAAGGCGCCGACCCTCGACGGCGTGATCGGTCCGGACGAATACGCCTCTCGCGTTTGCGTCGATTTCATGGATGACGAGAATCCCGGTGCGGTGGTGCAAGGGGGGATCGAAGATTCGCTCGACCTCGAATGCACGCTTTATACTGCCTACACCGACACCGCGCTCTTCGTCGGGATTCATGTGACCGACGACACGGTGATCGCGAATCCTCAGAATTCCGAACGTCCTCAACTCAACGACAGTATCGAGATTTTTATCGACGGCGATAACCTTCCGGGCGATTTTTCGGTGCCCCGCCTGGGCGATGCGGAAGGATTTCAACTCATCGCCGACACTCTGGGGAATAAGTATTCGTTAGGATTGCAGATGGATGCGTGGAACGTCGTGGGCAAGCAGCTTCCTGGCGGCTATGTCATGGAGTTCATGATCCCGCTGAAAGTAATCGACACCAAGGATGGCCCGGGCGAAGTGCCGGCGGGACCCGGCTCCTCGATTCGATTCAATCTCGCGGTCACGGACAACGATCGATCATCCGACACGCAGGAAACCTACACCCAATTCTGGCGGGCCAACGAGCATCCGGAATCCCTGATCGCCGGTGAAAAGAGCTGGGTTGTGACGTTACATCTCGAGCCGATCGGGGCCAAGGAACATCCGAACGCTCCCACTCGGCCGAGTGTACGAGAGGCTCCCGCCGGGCAAGCTCCGCTCACATCAGATCAGATCCTGATGGCATCGGGATTTTTCCCAATTTACCTGAAAGGCGATCCGGCCCCACAGGATTGGAAGATGTACGGCTTTGGCTCCATTCGCGAGGCGGGAGAAGGCATCCTTGTCACGCGGGGGGGATCGGGCTTGCTGGCGTACCAGGGCCGTCGGCTTGATCGGTTCGAACTCTACCTTGAATATCAAACAACGGCCGAATCCGATCGGTCCGCGATCTATTTCGGGATTCCAAACCTTCCGATCATTCCCGACGTCGCCGAGAAGGAGGCGATCAAGGTCCAGATTTTCGACAGGGGAGAAGCAAATTTGGGAACCGGGGCGATTGCAGGCAAGAAAGCGCCCGACCATCGCTCGAATCGGCCGCCGGGATCTTGGAACACGCTGAGCGTCGGCGTGCGAGGCAATCAGATTTCGGTGTCGATCAATGGCGTTCGCGTGAATACCTGGTCGATGCCCGTGCGCGATGGATTCATCGGCCTCGGGAACGAAAGCGGGTCCGAGGTGCGGTATCG
>CALKTZ010000244.1 GCA_937997355.1 uncultured Planctomycetales bacterium
CTCACGGTGCTCGCGCAGGGCATCGGCGAGGAGAACCTCGGCACCGCGCTGCCCCCGGCCGGCCCGGCGGGCCAGTTCTTCTACTTCGCGGGCAACGGCTTCGCGACGGCCTTCGGCCGGTACAGGTTGCCCGTGACGTACAGGCCGGGGGACGACTGGAACAGGATCTTCTCGACGACGAAATCGGCACCTTCGACGACCCCCCGGACCTCGGCGCGGAGGTCGGTCCGTTCTGGGGCCGGGTCGAGGCAGAGCATCTCCAGGAGCCGGCGTTGCAGCTCGGGCCGATGCGCCTTCCACGCCTCGGCCGACTCGATGCCGAGCAGCGGACGGTCGGCGATCCGGGCCGTCTCGATCCGGAAATAGTCCGCGAGCGGGAATGGGGCGTTCTTGTCCTTGTCATGGTTGGCGGCGTGGGCGGTTGAAGACAGGCCAATCGCCATCGCAAGCGCGGCGAGCCGGATGAAGGGATGTTCGCGGAGGAGGCTGCTCATCGGGATTCCTGTCACCATCGCGCAAGAGACGACCGGAGTTCAGGGCGATCGACCTCGTCGATCGCGACGAGGGGAATGCGCTCCGCTCCGGTCGAACCTGATCCGTAAGCTGTTCTTGCTGAGTTACGGGGCCGGTCTGGACGATTGGGGCCGTTGCCGGCGATCGGCCGGGGCCGGGCTTATTTTTTGGCGGCCTTGGCCTCGACGGCCTTGGCGGCCGGGGCAGCCTTGGCGCTCTTGGCCCCCTTCTTCTCGGTGGCCTTCTTCTTCTTCGCGGTGTCTCGCGCGTCGCCCATGATTCGCTCCTGTCTCGCGTGGGGATTGAGTCGGAATGCCAATCGGACGGAATGGAAATGGATCGTCATCGAGGACTTCGACAACGACTTGTATCAGCATGCCGCTGAAGGCCGATCGCTTCAAGAGCGCTTGGACAAAAATCTTGGGTGATGCCGACATGCCTTTTTTGTTCGGCGCGGGTCTCCCGACCCCGCCGAAGTACTCGGCCGATATGTCTCCGAATCTTTGCAGTCCCATCGGTTCGCGAAAAAAGGGGATGGACAAGATGCTTCGCTTCGAGCCGGTCTCTATTTTCGCTCCGGCTTATGTTGATGATCCGTCTTTTCGATCGGACGTCGCGGTTCAAGTCGGACGACCACTCGATCCCCCTTGGCATCTTGTGCCCGCAGATCGGCCGCCATCGCACGAAGGTCATAATTGAAGGATGCTGCATAGGCCTCCCTCGCTGCACGAACTTCTTGAATCACGCGATCCTCATACATCGTCTTGCCTCCGGGCCGGCAATTCCTGGGGGGTACAAATCAACGGCGGTTCGTATTTCGCTTCGCGACAAATTTCCTCGATCTTGGGCCTCAGGGTTACATTGGCGATATGGGTGCAATTCCAGGTGAGCAAATAATCGATTCCATGAACCGCCGCGATGGCAATGTGGAACGCGTCCGCCGAAGCGCGTTTGGGTAAGGATATCTTCCGAAATAAATCTTCTGCCAGATTATCAACCTCGGGCGTTTGCTCCAGAAGTGGCAACCCGGCCAGTGATCCCAAGCGATCAGTCGCGGCGACTTGATCCCCTGCTTGACATTCTTGCACGACCAAACGCGATACATACAACTCGAAATGATTACGCTTCGACCACCACTCGCGGGTAAGCTGCTGCTGGTTGGCAGCAAGGATGAGATCCCGGCTCGGCCGCGCCGTTAGATAGCTCGGGATTGTTGTCTCGATGTAGACTCGCGGTTTCATGGCTTGGTCGCATCAATTCGAGATGGCCTCGACCCTCTCAAGAATTATACGACGCTCGAAGGCGGAGTGAACCGATCGGGCAGGAATGATCCGGCGTCCGGTCGTTCAATAGAGCGGCATGTAGCAGGAGCGGGCGGGGTCGCGGCAGTCGAGCCAGCCGACGATGTCGTCGTCGGGGCCGAAGCCGGTCATGGTCTTGATGCACCAGCAGGCGGAGCTGCTGTATTGCTGGCGGTCCGGGTCGTCGGCGGTGCCGTCGGAATAGAGGTACATCCCGTTGCTGCGGAGGTGGCGGCAGGGCTGGGCCTTGGTGTCGACGACCGGAAGGCCGGCGGATTCGCCGGCCTCCGGGGTCGGTTCGGCCGGATCAGCGAGATGATCGTCGGCCATGGCGGTTCAGCCCTCCCAGTAGCGGTTGCCGACGGCCGCGAGCAGGGCCCGCTTCACGACGGTCTTGGTGAGGGGGACTTTATAGGCGTTCATCGACAGCGGCTTGGCCCCCTGGATGGCGGCCTCGCCGGCCTCGGTCGCCGATTCGAGGCTCACCGACTTGCCGACGATCGCCTTCTCGGCCGGCTCGCATCGCAAGGGGATGGGGGCCACCCCGTAGAGGATCACCTTCGCGGCGGTCACCTTGTCGCCGTCGAGGTCGAGGTTGACCGAGGCCATCACGATCGGCCAGTCGTGGGCCTGCTTCTGGCGCGCCTCGTAGGAGGCATTCTTCCCCTTGGCGGCGGGGACGGTCACCTTGGTCACCACCTCGCCGGGGGCGAGGGTGTGCTCGAGGTCTCCCTCGGCCTTGGGGACCTGGTAGAGCCCCTCGACGGGGACCGTCCGCTCCCCCTTGGGTCCGACGACGGTGGCCGTGGCCCCGAGGGCGATCAGCGGCACCGCCAGGCTCGACGGGTTGACGAACAGGGCGTTGCCGTCGGTCAGGAAGATGGCGTGGTGGCGGTTGTCCCCCTCCCGCACCAGGCTCTTGCCGTCCTTCAACGCGAGGAGGCCGTTGCCGGCGCGGAAGTACCAGCAGCGAGGCCGCTGGAGGAGGTTGCCGCCGACGGTCGCCATGTTGCGGATCTGCGGGGTGCCCACTTCGAGGGTCGCCTGCCAGAGGGCCGGGTACGATTCCCGGATCGTCTTGTCGGCGAGGATCTCGGCGAGCGAGGTCCCCGCGCCGATCGTCAGGCCGGACACGGCGTCCCCCGAGATCCCGGCCAGGGATTTGACGTCCTTGAGGTAGACGACCCGGGCCGGCGAGACGACGTAGTCCTTCATCCGGCCGAGGAGGTCGGTCCCCCCCGAGAGCGCCTCGGAGTCCTTGGCGCCCAGGAGCTTGACGGCGTCCTCGACCGAGGCGGGCGCCGCGTATTCGAATGCTTTCATGGGATCACGCCTTCCCTTCTTTGGCGGCATTGGCCAGCGCGTTGAGGATGTTCCGGGGGGACATGGGCCACTCGGGGACGCGGACGCCGATGGCGTTGGTGACGGCATTGCCGATGGCCGCGGCGGTCGAGATCGTCGGGGGCTCGCCCACGCCGATGACCCCCCGGTCCTTCTGCTCTTGCGGCTCATAGGCCTTCACGATGATCTCGGGGATGTCCGAGGCCCCCGCCAGCTTGTACATCTCCATGTCGGGGTTGAGCATCACGCCGGTGATCGGGTCCATGATGCGTTCCTCGAACAGGCCGTAGTTGAGCCCCATGATCACGCCGCCGTAAACCTGGCTGTCCCAGGTGAGGCGGTCGAGGATCAGCCCGGTGTCCTGGATGGCGACGATCTTCTTGACCCGGACGACGCCGGTCTCGGTGTCGACCGTCACCTCGGCGAACTGGCAGCCGCCGACCCCCGTGCTGGTGAGCCCCGCCTGCCACTTGCCGGTCTCGGAGATGGTGGCCGTGCCGAGCCGCCGGCAGGCGTCCTTCCAGCCCATGTGCGGCTCGCCGCGGAGCCAGAGGGTCCCTTCCTTGAGGGCGAGGTCCTTGGGCTCGGCCTGGAAGGTTGGGGCGATCTTGGCGAAGAAGGCGTCTCGCGCCTTGGTGGCCGCGTCGAGCGCCGGGGGGGCGGTCGATGGGGCCGTGGTGGAGCCTCCCGAGGGCTGACCCGGCGGGAAGTTCGAATTGCCGACGTTGCCGAAGACGTCGGTCGGCCGGAGCCCCAGCACCTCGGCGGCGATGATCGCCAGGATGGTCCGGGTGCCCACCCCGATATCCTGCGTCCCCGCCTTCATGTCGACGGAGCCGTCGGCGCTGATGGTGCAGGTCACCTGCTTGTCCTGGGTGCCGCCGCCCCCCCACTGGTGGAGGGCCATGCCGTAGCCGGTCTTGATCGGCCCGGCCGACGACTTGCCGCGCTCCCGCCGCTTGGCCTTCCAGCCGATCAGCTCGGCCCCCATCGCGATCTCGGCCTTGTAGATCGGCGTGTGGAAGTCGTCTTCCTCCTCCGCGAGGTTCTTGAGCCGGACGTCGAGCGGGTCGAGCCCCAGCTTGTCGGCCAGGTCGTCGATCGCCGCTTCCATCAAAACGCACGCCTGGGGATGCCCCGGCGCCCGCATGGCGCGCTGGCCGCCGCCGTTGACGAAGACGTCTGAGTGCAGGCGGGACGAGGCGGGGATGTTGTAAACATAAGGGAACGGGAAGTTGGCCCCGCCGCTCCCCCCGGTGCCGTGGGTGTCGGCGATGATGGAGACGATCTTCCCGTCCTTCGAGG
>CALKTZ010000245.1 GCA_937997355.1 uncultured Planctomycetales bacterium
CCATCGACCGCTTGGCGATCCGGATTGCGCGGGCCTTCTATCGACGAAGCGTGAGTTGGAATATTGGCTGCTCGACCGACCGAGTCTGGGCCGCGGCAGCCGTGAATCTCTGGTCTGCTCACCAGAAGATGGGCGGGATTCCCCTGGATCCCGAGTTGTTCGTCGCGTCCCAGCCGATTGGTGGGTTGAATTCCGATCCCTGGACCGCGCTGACCGAGTCTGATGCGGTGCAACGATACGTCCGGCAGGTTCGTGCGATCATTCGCTTGCTCCGTTCCGAGCTGACCCGAGAGGTGTCGAGGGCCAATCGATTGATTTCGAGAGGAGTGGAGCTTTCTCGGATCGTGACCAATCGGAAGCTTCGGCTTTCCGCCCTCGGTTGCTACATCGTCGCACTCCGTGCTGGACGGGGGGATTTACTGGTTGAGTTCCATGACAAGGCCCTCGAGCAGCATCGATCTTGCCCGCTCTATCGGATCGCGTGCCTGTCGTTTCTGTCCGATGATTTCTATCCCGGAAATGCCTCCTCGGCGAGGCGGGATCTGTCCACGCTCGGGAGTGGATTTCAGTTGCGTGACGCGCTCCTGAATTGAATCACAATCTGAGATGATGGCTTGCCTACCAAGCATATACTTGTGACGAATTGATGAGATGGCTTGGAGGATCTTGGGAAATCGATTCCAGCCTTGATCCGCTCCGGCCGATGAATTCTTCGCACAGCTCATACGAACGTTGGCGCGCCTCGTCGACCCGAGGTCCGGGTCCTCGTTCACTCTAAATCCCGGGCCGCCCGATGGATTGTGGCGGTTCGCGCATCGATCGCATTCGTCTTCAGAAAATCCCTGAAGATTCGTCCGGTGGTGGTTCTGAAGGAACTTACTTCGGGGCCGCACGCGCTTCATTCGTCATCGTTTCCCTTTTATATGTATGGAGTTCTATCATGCGAGCCAGCCGACGTTTCAAACCCCTCCTCGACACGATGCCGGTTCGGATCACCCCTTCGGATCTGGGTGTCACCCCCCCCGCAGCCAATACCGCGGCAACCTCGTCGACGGCAACCACATCTTCAACGACCCCTCCCCCAATCTTTCCGTATTCTCCATCTTCTCCGTATACCTACGCCGATACATGATCTTTTGTGCATGAATGTGGTGGGGCGGGGGATCTGAACCGAACATTCCACGAAATTTGTACCACTTGTTTCTGAAATATGCACTCATTGCTTAATTTTCAGAATGACGGTTCAGCTCATCCCCTCGGGGAAGTTCTAAAGGACGGCTCGGAATAGCCGCAGCATCGTATCTCACGGTTGATTTCCAGCGTCCAAGGTGTCTTCCCTGTCACTCGGCGTGGAATGGGAGCGGTGGCATCACTTCCATGCCGCGATTTCGAACCCGCTCCAGGAATTGTTGACGGATTTCAACAATCTTGGGGTTGGGGAATGGAGCGTATCGTATCATTACGCTTGGCTTGAGAATGTCACGAAGAGATGCGTAATATGGCATAATGATGCGATCTTATCCCAGGGACGAAGCAGTCCCATAAGTGTTTATAAGACAAGTGCCTGGTCCGAATCGCATGGGTTTTCTGGCAATTCCAATATCTTCTTGCCATTTTACGGCAAAAATTATTTTTCCTGTCTTGCCGTCGAGTTACAATTGACGAGCACGTTGGGAAGAACTTGCTAGTGACCGGGCTGCCGTGTAACTGTCTCCCAACGGCTTATCCTTGGGGGGCTTTGGCCATGTCGATGTCGACGGGTGCGGAAGCTGGAGCCGACCTCCTGGCACGGGCGAAGGGGGGGGATCAAGCGGCTTGGGAAGAGCTGTTCAGGACGTGCTACCCGAAGGTCATTCGGGTCGTGCGTCGCAAATTGGATTCGCCATTACGCTCGCTCTATGACTCGACCGATTTCGCGAGCGATGTGATGAAGAGCCTGGCGGCCAACTTTGAACGGTTGGATTTTCCGACGATCGGTTCCCTCATGGCCTTTCTGGCTCAAGTCGCCGAGCAGAAAGTCATCGATGAGCATCGACGCCGCCACACATTGAAAAGGGATGTGACGCGCGAGCGTCCCATTTCCGGTTTTCGAGGGGTCGGGGCTCAGATTTCGATCCCGTCCGACGATCCCACGGCGAGTCAACTCGCCCAGGCCAACGAGGTGCATGAGCAACTCCTGAACCGCCAGGACGAGACCGAATGTCGCGTCCTGGAGATGAGAAAGCTCGGCTACGACAATCAGGATATCGCCGAAAAGACGGGTTGGCATATCCGAAGGGTGCAGCGATTCCTGAAAGACCTCCACGACTCGCTCGGTGACTAGGAGGTCATCTGATGGATGCCATCCTCGGATCAATCAATCGCGAGGGTCAGCTCGATCGTGTCAAGCAGCTAGTTCGGGAGTTCGAGGAGCAACGACAACTCGGCAAGGGGGCGGATCTCCGCGAATTTTGGCGTGGGGGCCGATGTACCGAAGCCGAGGATATCGCGGCCCTCGCGGCGTTGGTCAAATCCGACCTGCGTGAGCGATTCGGCCGAGGGGAAACTCCCGACGTAGCCCAGTATCTGACACGATTCCCCGAACTCCACGATCACAATGATCGCATCCTCAGCCTGATTTACGAAGAATTCTGTCTTCGTGAAGAGCGAGGGGAATCCCTCGACGTCGAATCGTTCTGCAATCGTTATCCCGATTGGAAAGACTCCCTCGCCTCGCAGCTCCAGTATCATCGATTGATCAGCCAGGCGGCTGGGATCGGTTCGATCACGCCGAAATTCCCCCGGGAAGGGGATTTTTTCGGCGAATTCGAATTGCTCTCGATGCTCGGGACCGGAGGTTCCTCCAGGGTCTTCCTGGCTCGCGACACCTCATTGGGCAACCGCGTCGTCGTGTTGAAAGTCGCGGTCGACCGAGGGAACGAGCCGATGATCCTCGGCCGTCTCGTTCACCCGCGGATCGTCTGGGTCAATTCGGTCTCCTATCAGCCCGAAACCCAGTTGCGCGGCCTCTCCATGCCCTACTACCCGGGGCTCCCGCTCGACGAGATGATCAAGGGGTTCCCTCCGAACGTACTCCCCCGAGAAGCAAGTATTTTCTGGGATCTCCTCCAAGGCGCTTCCGGACACGGCATTCTCGATCATGAGGGATCGGCGAAAGTTGGCTCGGTTCGAAAACAGATCGGCCCTGAAGCGGAATCCGGAGGTCTCGCGAGGGACCTTCTGGGTGGAGACGGCTGGAAAGATTTCCCGATCCGGGGGACTTATGCGCAGGGGGTGGCCTGGATCGGCCGGGTCCTCGCCGATGCGTTGCAGCATGCCCATGCCAGGGACACGTTCCATCGAGACATCAAGCCCGGCAACGTGCTGATGACCCTGAGCCATGGGCCGCAGTTGCTCGATTTCAATCTGGCGGAATCCCCTCATTCCGCCGAGCGAGCCGA
>CALKTZ010000246.1 GCA_937997355.1 uncultured Planctomycetales bacterium
CGATCAGATCGGCCTGAGCCGCAAGGCGGTCCGGGGGATCTGGGCGCGGGGGCTGAAGCATCTCAAGCCGATGCTGGAAGGCCCGCCGGGAGGGGGGATCAAGTACTCCGACGATCGGGCGGCGAGCCCTTCCGATCGTACAAGCTGAGTCGAGGGAATCCGATGATCCGGCCGATTGACGACCCCTCCGAACCCGACCGTTCATCTCCCCAGATCGATCACGACGAGCAGGTCGGCGAGGCCATCGAGGCTTACCTGAGCCTGATCGAGCAAGGAGAGGTCCCCGATCCCGAGCAGTTCGCGGCGAAATATCCCGCCCTCGAAGGCGATGTCCTCGCGGCGTTGCACGGGCTGGAGCTAGTGAACGGGCTCGTCGGGCATCTGCCCGGCGGATCGACATCCGGCTCGGCGGGCCGTCCCGGCGGTGCGAGGCGTTCCCTCGAATCGGGCCGCAAGATCGCCGGTTACCGAATCGTCCGCGAGCTTGGCCGGGGGGGAATGGGGACCGTCTACGAGGCGTTGCACATCTCCCTCGATCGACCGGTCGCGCTGAAAGTCCTCGGCAGCCATGCGGCGCCGGATTCGTCGGCGAGGCGAAGATTCCTCAACGAAGCCCGAACCGCCGCCAGGCTGCACCATACCAACATCGTCCCCGTCTTCGATGTCGGGCAGGTCGGCGGGCTTTGCTATTACGCCATGCAGCGTATCGAGGGCACGGGGCTCGACCAGGTCCTCAAGAAGCAGCGTCGGACCCGCAGCCAGATTCGAAGTCCCCTCGCCGGCTCTGCTCAATCGAGGGACGAACTGGGCGGAAGCCGGGCCGCGGCCCCCCCTCTCTCTCAATCCAACTCGTCACATTCGTCTCGGCTGGGGAATCTTTGGTTCCGCGTTTCCGCGGGCTGGCTGAAACGACCGAATTACAGCTCTCCCAACCCTTTGGAAAATGGCAAGGCCGAGGTCGCGGTGGCGGAGGCCGCGCCGAATCTCCGAATTCCTCCCCGCGGCCCCTCGACCGACCGGACGAATCAATCGCTCGATCCAGCGGAGGAAATCACGGGATCGTGGGGCAATCCCAGCTCGAAGGTGGCTCGGCCGTCTCCCCGTCAGGGCACTCCCGCGCCCTCGAATCCGCTGGCACTCTCGCTCTCCTCGTCGACCCAGGGAGGCGAATTCTTACCCGGCCATCGCAAGGATTCCCGAGATGACGCGTCGTTCACGCCTCCTCGGGGATCGGCCTATTATCGGTGGATCGCGGAGGTCGGGCTCCAGGCGGCGGAGGCGCTCGCCCATGCCCATCATCAGGGGGTGATTCATCGCGACGTGAAGCCGTCCAACCTTCTGATCGACGTCAAGGGGACGGTCTGGGTGACCGACTTCGGCCTGGCCCGGCGGCTCGCCGACCCCGGGCTGACCCAGCATGACAGCCTGCTGGGAACCCCCCGATACATGAGCCCCGAGCAGGCTCGCCCCGGCCCGATCGACGGCCGAACCGACATCTTCAGCCTGGGCGGGACGCTCTACGAGCTACTGACACTCCGCCCCGCGTTCGACGGCAAAAGCGCGGCCGAGCTGGTCGAACAAATCGCGACTCTCGCCCCCCCCGCACCTCGATCGATCGATCCCCGAATCCCCCGCGATCTCGAGACGATCGTCCTGAAAATGCTGGCCAAGCGACCGGCGGACCGTTACTCCTCGGCCGCGAGCCTGGCCGAGGACCTGGCGAGATTCCTCAACCATGAACCGGTGAAGGCGAGGCGCATCAGCCCGCTGGGGAAGCTCTGGCGGGTCACTCGCCGGCATCCGGAGATCACGGGCGTTTCCACCGCCGCCGCCACGATCCTGGCCATCGCGACCTACGCCCACGTGCGAGTCGCCACCGCGCTCAGCAAGGAGCTCAACACCAACCAACTCTATCGGGCGCAATTGCGCGCCAATTACCTCCACGCGGCGACCCGGATCCGCCAATCGCCGGGAATCCCCGAGCGGCGAGCCACCGGGCTCGCCCAGATTCGAGAGGCCGCCGCCCTCGCCCCCGAGCCGGACCTGAAGCAGAAGCTACGGGACGAGGTCCTCGAGTTGCTGATCCTCCGGGACGTCGAAGCCAAGGCGAATCTGGAAACCGACCGAACGCGGTCCGTTCTCTACGGGAATGGGGGAAATCACCTGGCCGTGCTATCGGAAGATGGCCGAGAGCTCGGAATCTGGAACATCTCGCAGGGCCAGCGCCTGGCCAGAATTTCTCTTGACACAAAAGCAATATCTGATTCAACTTACACTGAATCAACTGAGACATCCGGCCCCCTCGCCCCGCAATCCCCGACGTCGAAGCCCGCCAACGAGCGAGTCGGCAACCAAACGAACCCAATTTCGCGCCCCGGCCTCGGCGAAACGAACCCAATTTCGCGGAATCCCAGCGGATCGGGGCCTCCCGCGGGCCGGGGAAGAACCGGTTCGCCGAACATCGGGTTCGGCCGTCACACTCACAATCGCCTCGCAACGGTCGGCAAGTTCACCGCCGTCGTCCTGCCGGACTTCGCCGGCCTCGGGCTCATCGACATCAACCAAGTCGGCTCGCCGATGACGATTCCGATCGGCCCGTCTTATCATCTGTCGAGCATCTTCGGCACACCCCAAGGGCAACGGTTCGTCACCGTCGGCCAGGTCGAATTTCCCGGCCGTGGCGGGAATGAACGATTTCTCTCTCCGGGGGGACCCGGTCCCGGAGATCGAAACCGGCCGCCGGTTGAACAGCGGTCCCAGGCCTGCCTCTGGGACGTTGCCGATCTGTCTAAGCCGATCGCTATTCTGGAACGGCCGGGGGGAAGCCAACCAGCCGGGGGGGGCCTCGGGAGTGATCGGGGGCCGAGATCAGGGGAACCCGCTGATCTCCATCGCTCCGGACGGCAAGACGATCGCGATGGGAGCGGGGCTGAGCCCTCTCATCTCCATCTTTTCCGGAACCAGCGGAGATTTCCTCGGACAGATTGATACTCAAACGCCGCTCACCTCGATCGCGGTCGGGCCGAATGACCTGCTCGCAACCGCCGGAGGGGGGAATATCCGCCTGTGGGACATTCAGAAGAAGTCCTTCCTGTCGAGCCTGAGTCCCACCCAGAATTTCACGACGATGATGCGATTCAGCCCCCAGGGGGCGATGCTCGCGGTCGTCGGATTTGGCGACTCGACCGTGGAACTTCTGGATCCGACCGCCCACAGTCAGATCGCCGTCTTGCGGACGTCGGAACGCATTTCCGACGTCTGTTTCAGTTCCGACGGTCGAAGCCTGGCCGCGGGCGGACAGTCCCCGACCACGACGGTCTGGTCGGTGCTCGACTCGGATGTGCGGATTCAGCTCAGCGGGTTCGACGCCCAGCCGACCTCGCTCGCCTTCAGCAAGGACGGCCTGCTCGCGGTCGGCACTCTCAACGACGAAATTTGGGGGGTCCGGCTCGCGGCGAATCAGCACACCTGCTTCTCCCCGATCTCCGCCGTCTCCCCCTCCGCGATTTCTCCGATCGCCGGATCGGGCGAGACGCCTCCGGGCTCGGCAACTCCCGCGACCTCGGGGCCGTCCGTCGCGAGATCGGCGGCCGAGTCTCCCGACGATCGTTCGCAGGGGCGGAACCCGGATCGTGCTTTCCCACAGCGACGCGCGGTCTATCTGGCATTTGACGATCAAGATCGCTTGGTGGCCTCGGACGGCCAGAATCTTCGAATCTGGCCCAGGCGGCCGGGGACTTTCTCCTTCGCCCTTCCCGCATCGATGGAATTGCCGGAAGGTCCCGGCTTGATGAGATATTCGTCGAGTCTTTTCCGATCCGCCGACGGCCGGTCGATGATCCTGGGGAGATCGCCGAGGTTGCTTCTCTGGCGTCCCGAAGACCCCGAACGACTCATCCCGATCCTGATGCCGGGGATGGATCGTGAGCTGAGATCCCCGGGGGATTCTCCCCCCCCCCGGCCCGGCATGGCGAGAGGCGGTGGCCGCGTCCCGCCGGATGCGGGACGATCGCCGGCCCCCCCGACTCCCGTCAACCCGGGACCAGGGAGGAGTGGAAGGGGCTCAGGAGGTAATCGACCGACAGGCGGGCGGTGGGGCGGAAATGCCGGAGTCGCCATCCATGCGGACCGCCTATATACGGTGGATGACCTGGGCTTTTCTCATGCCTGGCGACTCGAGAGCTCGGACGGCCAGATCGAGGCGCATCGAATCCCCTGGCCGCGGATTTCTGAAGAGATCTCGACCATGACCCTGAGTGCGGACGGCTCGCTCCTCGCATTCGGAGAGCGAAATGGTACCGTCCGACTCGTCGATACACGGGAGGGGAAAGAGACGGGCCGGATCGAGGCCGGCGGAC
>CALKTZ010000247.1 GCA_937997355.1 uncultured Planctomycetales bacterium
AGACCCCCCTTGTTTAAATCAATTGGCGATTGGTTTGATAACCGCACGGGTTACCGGGCGCTGGTCCACGAGGCCCTCGAAGAACCGATCCCGGGGGGCGCGCGCTGGCGCTACGTCTTCGGCTCGGCGCTCACGACCGTCTTCATGTTCCAGGTCGTGACCGGCCTCCTGCTGATGACCTCCTACAGTCCGTCGTCGTCGACGGCCTGGGGGAGTGTCTATTACATCAGCTATGAGATGTGGATGGGATGGATTGTCCGGGGCATCCATCACTTCTCGGCCCAGGCCATGATCATCCTGCTGGCGCTCCACTTGCTGCAAGTGCTCTGGGCGGGGGCCTACCGGGCGCCTCGCGAGTTCAACTGGTGGTTCGGCATGGTCCTGCTGGGTCTGACGCTCGGCTTCAGCCTCACCGGCTACCTCCTCCCCTGGGACCAGAAAGGCTTCTGGGCAACCAAGGTTGCCACGAACATCATGGGCGGAGCCCCGGTCCTCGGGCCTTACATCCAGAAGATCGTGGTCGGCGGCGCCGACTACGGCAACCAGACCGTCACCCGGTTCTACGGGCTCCATGTGGGCATCCTCCCCGCGCTGTTCGTCCTGGCGTTGGTTGTCCACATCATGCTGTTCCGTCGGCACGGCGTCACCCCCCCCGCGGACCACGAGAAGCACCCGACCGGCAGCTTCTGGCCGCAGCAGGTCTTTTATGATGTCGCCTTCAGCGCGGGGGTCTTGCTGATCGTGCTCGGGCTGGTCTGGTGGGAAGGGGGGGCCAATCTCGACGCTCCCGCCGACCCATCAAGCTCCGACTATCCCGCCCGCCCCGAGTGGTATTTCCTCTCGCTGTTCCAGATGCTCAAGCTGTTCCCCGGCAAGCAGGAGATGATCGGCACGATCGTCATCCCGTCGGCGATCGGCTTCGTGCTGATGATCCTGCCGCTCCTGGATTGGATCTTCCCCCGGAAGCTGGCGCACTTCTTCGCGACCGGGTTCGTCTTCGCGCTCGTCGGCGCCGCCGGCTTCCTGACGGTGGAAGCCTTCCGGGCCGATGCCAGGGACCAGCAATTCCAGGAGTCGCGAGCCAAGGCGGACGTCGCTCGGCAGCGGGCGATCTTCCTGGCGAGCAATCCCCGAGGGGGCATCCCGCCCGAGGGCTCGCGGTTCGTCCTGCGGACCGACCCGCTCACGCAGGGCCGGGCGGCACTCGACAAGAAGTGCCTGGGGTGCCACGTCTTCGACGGCAAGGGGATGGGAGAACAAACCGCCTCGGACCTCAAGGATTTCGGCTCCAAGAGCTGGATTCTTGGACTCCTGCAAAAGCCCGATGATCCCCGCTACTTCGGGAAGGTTGCGCAGGCGACCGGCATGAAGGAGTGGAAACAATCCTCGAAGCTGACCCCCAAGCAGCTCGAAGACGTCGCCGACTTCGTGGCCTCATTCGCCAAGATCGCCGGAGACACCACGCCCGAGGAGTGGCTCAATCAGCCGGGGGTCACCGACCATCCGGGTGTCGCCCCCTTCCAGAAGGAGTGCGGCAAGTGCCACGCGATTGAAGGGCTCCCCGAGGCCGAGGGGGGCGAACGTGAGTCGCCGAAACTCTACGCCTGGGGCTCGCCGAAGTGGATCGAACGGATGATCCGCAAGCCGGGCGCCGGGGATCTCTACGGCTTCCTGGAAGCCAAGGATCAGATGCCCGCCTTCGGTCACGAACAGCTCACACAGCCCGATATCGAGATGATCGTTCGCTATCTCCGCAATGAGTATCTCCCGCCCGAAGCCCCCAAGGTCGGCGGACATTGATCCGGGCTTCTCGCAGTCCGGTCCGTTCCAGCAAGGGCCGCGGGGTTGATCGCCCCGCGGCCTTTTTCTATTGATGGAGCGGGTTGATTGAGAGAGGCATGTGCCACGCGATCAAATGCCGCAGTGTGTCGCGTGATGAACTCTCTGGAGCACGAACTCGTTGAATCCGCTCGGATAGATTCCGAGTTCGCGGGCAACCAGGTCTCGACCGAGTTTGCCGAAGGCCAGTTCTCGAATCTTCCCATCAGCCCAGGATGCGACCAGCGGCGTTTGCAAGGGGATACTTTTCAGGGCAGGGATGTCGATCCTCAAATCATCCAGCGATTCGTACGATTCGATATTGGCCACGTAGATTTCCTCAACGATCGAAGGATCTCCCGATCCTTGGCCCGCGACAACATCATCGAGGATGTCGAGCATGGCCAGATCGTACTGAGAATACGGGGCAACGATCACCAGCAGCGCCCGTCCAGGCGGAGGCTCATGATGAGGTGCCTTCCACCATCGCAGGTGACTCTTTGCAACGAGATTCGGCAATTGTCTCGATGCTTCCGCCTGCTGTTCGCCCGGATCGGCAAAGGTCGTCGGATCGAGTAATTTCTGAAAGCACTTCATGGTTTCGTATACCGGACCGTCCCATCGTGAATCCAGCAACCTCCGCTAGCCAGGATTCGATGCACATCTTGGGGCAGAATGCCGGGACCTCCAATGGAGTTTCGATCGATCGGAACGGAGTTAGTGTATACCAAGTCGATGGATTGATCCGCGATTGGCAGCAGATCGTTCTCGCATATAAGAAAGTTGTGTTTGTTAGCCAGATCCGCCAGTGTCAGACCATCCCTCGATGATCGCCAATCGGGAACCAGGACCGCCGGTCGTTGCTGATTGAGGATATCCGGCTCTTCGCCTTCTCCCCCCAAATTGATGATCGTGATCGACCTGCCTTTGCTCACCGGGTAACTATCCTTGACTTCGCGAAAGGTAGAAAGGCGACGCGTTCAATCGGCATCTTCCAGTGAACAAAAGCATTCGGCTCATCCGTCCATCAATCTACTCGAAACCAAAGACACACGGCAATTGAACAGCCATTTCTTGAGGTTTTGAGTGAACGAGCCTATTGAATCAAACTTCGCTTGATGAGATTTGAACGAGCCGATAATTCGGAAGATAATGGTCGTGGAGACACGGCTTTTCCGCATTCAATGCGGGAAGGTTCTTCTTCATGCAAATCATTGACGTCAGCGATTTGCCCGATCCGTATGTGCGGACGGTGAAAGCGGTCGTCGAGACATTCCGTCGAGAACTGGCGATTCAAGGTGAGAAGCGGGAGCCGTCGGCACGACCGACGGTCGAAATACCGCGTTGGCGCCTCGGCATCGTCGGCGATCTCTCCCGGGAGCAACTCTATGACGATCGAGCCTGAGCCGATGGTGCTCGACACCAACGTTCTCGTTTACGCGATTGGCGAGGATTCACCCCACCACGGCGCATCACAGGCCATCCTGTTTCTCTCGCACCTCTCGTAATAACGCACCGCGAGCGGCGACTAATCCTATGCTTGGGTGTCGGATGATCATTCCGAAAGGTCGTGAGAGATCGTCTTCATGTTTCTGTTCAATCCCTATATCTGGCCCGTCTTCCTGATCGGCCTCAGCCTGCTGATCACACATCTCACCTCCCTGGATCTTCCCGGCAAAATCCGCAAAAGTCGCCGCGCCGGTCAGCCCGGGGAGGGAACCTCGGACGCGCCAGCGGTCGCGAAAGCGAAGCTTCCCGTGCCCCTCCGAATTGTACGGAACAGCGGGATCTTCTGGTTTCTCGCGGGGGTCGCGACCATCGCCCATTCCCTCTACCCCAAACCCTGGATTCGGCCCGGAGCAGGGATTGAATCGTTCGTCGGCCTGTTCTGGATGATCATCGGCGGGAAGTTGTTCCGTTCCACCTTTCCCCGCCGTGTCGCTCAACTCCGGCTGAGCGGGGAAGACGATCGACTCCCCCAAATCGTGACGCAGCTTGTCGACCGCGAACTCGCCAGAGGACACGTCGGCCTCGTCGTCGGCGCGATCGCGGGGGAGCAAGAGTTTCTTCAGGGTTTCGGTGCTCTCCGGATGCGCGGGACGCAGCCTCCCGACGCCGATACCGTCTTCGAAATCGGCTCCATCACCAAGGTTTTCACGGGCATCCTGCTGGCCCAAGCGATTGAAAACGGGGAGTTGACTCTCGACGACCGCGTCGACGATCTGCTCCCGGAAGGCTGGTCGCTGCCGGAGCCCGCGTGGACGATCACGCTCAGGCATTGCACGACCCACACGTCGGGATTGCCCCGGCTCCCCGCCAACCTGCTCGGCATCTCGGACATCCTGCGCCTGGCCTATCTCGGGAGCGATCCCTATCGCGACTACACCGAGGAGGAATTTCGCGAGGCCCTCGCGATGGTCAAACTGAATCACGAGCCGGGGACCAGGCACGAGTATTCAAACTTCGGCGCCGGGCTGCTCGGGTTCATCCTCGCCAAAAAATACGGGTCGGAATACGAGTCGCTGGTCAAACGAGAGATTTGCCGCCCGCTCGGGATGGATCGGACAGTCATCACTAGAGCGGTTTCTTCATGAGTGTATCGCTTGATCGAGGTGCCTGATATCCGCTATGGCGGAACCACCCCAAGATATCGCCCGGCCGGATCGAACGCAGGGCATCCCCCATCGCCTCGATCAGCCCGCCAATCGTCCGTGCCGCGGCCGATCGCAGCCACGACTTGAGCTTGGAGAACATCCGCTCGATCGGGTTGAGATCCGGACTATAAGGCGGCAGGAACCGCACCTCGGCCCCGGCCGCTGCAATGATTCGCGCCGCCTCGGCGGTCTTGTGGCAGGCCAGGTTGTCCAGGATCACGATGTCGCCGGGTCGCAGGGCCGGGGCCAGGCACCGCTCGACGTAGGTCTCGAACGCCGCCGAGTCGGTCGCCCCGTCGAAGGCCAAGCAGGCCGGCTCCGGCACGCCGCCGAGGCGGACGGCGGCCGTGAGGGTGACCACCTTCCAGTGGCCGTGCGGGACAGGGCCGTCGACCCGCACGCCGCTGGGTGCGCGGCCGTGGGTGCGGTCCATGGCCGTGCTCGCGCCGCTCTCGTCGACGAAGACCAACCGGGCCGGGTCGATCGCGGCGAACTCCTCGCGCCAGGCCGCCCGTTGTGCCTTCAGCTCGGGGCGGTCCTGCTCGGCCGCCCGCCGCGACTTTTTTTGCGCGTGATCCCCAGCCG
>CALKTZ010000248.1 GCA_937997355.1 uncultured Planctomycetales bacterium
AAACGGCTGAACGAGACCGGCCTCGACCAGGCGAATCTCGCCTACCTGCTCTACCAGAAGAACAACTGGGCCGCGAGTATCCATGCGGAAGGCAATCAGGCGAACTTCTACACCGATTCCCAATGGCTCCCGAAGATCGACTACTATCGCCTCGGCGACTCGTTCTTCAATAACCTGATCAACTATTCGACTCACACGGGGGTCGACTATGCCAATACGCATACGGACATCATGGTGAACAATCCCAACCTGTTCGCCTTCATCCCGTATGAC
Source organism: uncultured Planctomycetales bacterium (assembly GCA_937997355.1). Lineage (GTDB taxonomy): Bacteria > Planctomycetota > Planctomycetia > Isosphaerales > Isosphaeraceae > CALKTZ01. The sequence continues at coordinate 274 of CALKTZ010000248.1, forward strand.
CCGATCTCGAACACATCGGGTGCCTTCTCGGCCGGCCGGTTCTTCTCCAATCACGAAATCGACATGCCCCTGAACCTTGGGAACATCGTCAGGATCACCCCCTACCTGCAAGGGCAAGTCGTGAGCTGGACCGATCAACTTGGAGGCGGGCCAAACGGCCGACAGCCCGATGGCGGCCTCACCCGCGTTTGGGGTGCCGTCGGTGCCCATGCGGAGGTCACCGCGTGGAAGATCTATCCCTGGGTGGAAAGCGAACTCTGGAACGTCCACGGCCTGAACAACAAGGTCAGCTTCTACGCGGACGGCCGCGCGGCGTACTCGAATGTGGACCTGAACCAGATCGCCGTCCAGGACGATCTCGACGACAACACATACGAGTATGTCCGTCGCTACTTCGCCCTCACGAATTACACGGGTGGGATTCTGCCGGCTCCGTACGATCCGCGTCACCTGATCATGCGTCGGGCCCTCTCGCCGATCGTCGGGACGACCGACGTCCAGGGGACCATCAACACGGTCCAGCTCGGGATTCATCAGCGGCTCCAGACCAAGCGAGGGCCGGAAGGCAAGCGTCGGATCGTCGACTACATGACGTTCGACGCGTCGACCACCTATTTCCCCAATCCCTCCCGCGACAATTTCGGCAAGAACTTCGGCCAGTCGATGTACAACTGGCAGTGGTTCATCGGGGATCGCACGAGCATCATCTCGTCGGGCTGGTTCGAATTCTTCGACCTCGTCGGCAGCAAGCCGCTGACCAACTACAACGTCCGAGGCCACGACCCATTCGGCCTGAATACGGTAACCTCGGGCTTCTCGATCAGCCGTCCGCCCCGTGCGAACCTCTTCCTGGGCTACACGGTCATCGACACCGGGACGTTGAAGACCTCGGCCATCAGCACGTCGGTCAGCTACTGGATGAGCCCCAAGTGGTACGGGACCTATTCCACATCGTACGACTTCGGCAACGGAATCCTGCTGGCGTCGATGTTTTCGTTCACGAGGATCGGGGCCGACTACCTGACCTCGATCGGGTTGACCGTCGACCCGCAGCGTTCGAGCTACATGTTCGCGGTGCAGATCACCCCGCGGCTCAGCCCGAATATGAGGCTCGGCGGCGGCGTGGGGCAGAGCACATTCGACGCGCGGTACGCCCCGACGCAATAATAGCCTGAGCGGCACCGACCAGACGTTTTGGCGATGGGTATGATGGAACCGAAACTCTCAGACCATTCCGGGCCGACCCCCGAAGCCGACGAATCCTCGCCGGAATCCGTCCGCCGACGGATTCCCGTCCCGGAGTACGACGAAGCCGGGCTTGCGCTCGATCTCGCGGAAGGTGGGGGCCCGTCGTCGATGGCGGACCGGCGCAACACCTTCCGGAAATTCGCCGCGGGCTGTCGCGGGATCAAGCACGCGGCGAGGGGTGATTCCAGCTTCTTCGTCCACGGCTATCGGGGAACCCTGATCGCGATCACCGCCGCCCTGCTCCAGATCGATCAATGGGGTTGGTGCCTGCTCGTCATCTGCGCCTCGTTCGTCCTGATCTCCGAACTCACCAACAGCGCCGTCGACACGCTCGCACGCGCCATAGGCGATCCCGAAGAGCCCCGGCTCAACATGGCGCGCGAGATGGCAGCCGGCGGCGTGCTGGTCGCCGCGTTCGGCACCGGCACCGTCACCGTGATCGTCCTGGGCTCAAAGCTGGGGAAACAACTCGGCTGGTGGCCCTGACCGCGCCGGGTCGATTGGGCTGAAAACCGAGTACGGCCCTCGCTGCTTCTCGTTCAGTCCGAGTTTTCCGATCCCCCTTCCGCGCGATGCAGGGCCTCGTGCTCATCGTCGGAAACGGGCCTGGTGTCTCGCCCCTTGTGCTCGGTCAACTCGATCCGGCTGAGGAATTTGACGTTCGCGCAGTCGTCAAGCTCGCTGGTGTGGCAGGCGGTCGGATCCCGGATCAGGAACCGAAACGGCCCCCCATCCTTGACGTCGAGCGCCTCGCTTCCCAGGCGATAAACGACGATCCCCTCCTTGCGAACCGGCTTCAGCG